>NZ_JAYMFF010000015.1:0-139656 GCF_035989245.1 Adlercreutzia wanghongyangiae
TTGTCAAGGTTCCGCGGGCCTCTTGCCCGCCGCCGCCCTTCGCGAGCGGCGCAAGGAAATACTTTACTCGGTTTCGAATGGCTTGTCAACTCGTTCACAAAATCTTGACAATTTTGCTTTCTCGCTTGACAGAGCCAAAAGCTCTTCGCCGAGACTGCCTTTCGTACTTCCGAAAAAGACAGCTTGCATATAATACAGCCTTCAGCATTTCGCGCAAGGGGTAATTTCAAATTTCTTGAAATTTTTTGCCCAGCTGCTCGACAACAATGGGGCCGTTGGCAAGAAAGACCAGTATACTGAGGCAAAACAACCACTCAAAAGTAAGGAAGCCCCATGGCTCGCGCCCACCGCAATCCCAACACAAGTGCCCGTCCCTTCCGCATGGCCCCCGATTCCGGTGGCGCGCGCCCTTCTCCCCTGCTACCGCTGCCGGCTCTTGCGCTGGAGGCGCTTTCCCTTATAGAGGGCGCGCATGGCGAGGCCTGGTGCGTGGGAGGTTGCGTGCGCGATGCCCTGATCGATCGTCCCGTTCACGATGTGGATATCGCCACGAGCCTTCCCTGGACCGCCGTGCAGCGCGTATTCGCCGCCGCGGGCTGGGGCACCGTGGAGACGGGCACCGCCCACGGCACCCTCACCGTCGTGAAGGACGGCGAGCCTTTCGAGATCACCACGTACCGCTGCGATGGTGCCTACAGCGACGGGCGGCACCCCGATGCCATCACCATCGCATCCAGCATCGAGGAGGACCTGCAGCGGCGCGACTTCACCGTGAACGCCCTCGCCTACCATCCGGAACGCGGACTCATCGACCCCTACGGCGGCGCAACCGACTTAGAACGAGGCGTCATCCGATGCGTGGGCGATCCTTCGACGCGCTTTACCGAGGACGCCCTGCGCATCCTGCGCGCCTGCCGCTTCGCCTCGCAGCTGGGATTCGCCATTGACGGGCCCACTTTCAACGCCATGATGGCATCGAAGCATCTTCTGAGGAAGATATCGGGAGAGCGGGTGTACCGCGAGCTGGAGCGTTTCGTATGCGGCGACTACGTGCACGATGCTCTTATGGGGTGCGTCGATGTGCTCGCCTTTGTGTTGCCGGAGCTGGTGTCCATGAAGGGATGCGAGCAGGTGACGAAATACCATATATATGACGTGCTGGAACACACGGCCTGGGTTGTGCAGCACACCCCGCCCGAACCGCTCCAGCGCTGGAGCGCGCTGTTCCATGACATGGGCAAGCCAGCCGCAGCATTCTTCGAGGAGCGCGAGGGCGAGCGCGTGGAGCACTTCTACGGCCATGCCGCTGTGAGCGTAACGCTGGCCGAGGGCATCATGCGACGTCTTCCCTTCCCCGCCTGGCTGCGGCGCGATGTGCCCGTCATCGTGCGCGTACATGATGACGTGGTGCCCCCCGAGCCGCGCGCGGTACGGCGGGCCCTCAACCGATTGGGAGGCCGCACCGATCTGTTCGAAGCGCTCTGCGACATCAAGCGGGCCGACGCCCTGAGCCAGGCGCCGTTCTGCGCGCCGCGAGCCGACACCGCCGAGGAGCTGCGTCGCATTATGAGGGAGATCGTGGCCGAGGGGGATGCCTTTACCGTAAAGCAGCTGGCCATCAACGGCAACGACATCATGGGGCTTGGCGTGAAGGCAGGCCCAGCCGTGGGGCAGCTGCTGGAGCAGTGCCTGGGCGCCGTCATCGACGGCACGGTGCCCAACGAGCGGGAGGCCCTGCTGGCCTTCGCCGACGACCGCCGAACATGAAAAAGGGCCGCCCGCAGACGACCCTGAAGATTCCTGGTAGCTCCGACCGGATTCGAACCGGCGACCTCCGCCTTGAGAGGGCGGCGTCCTAAACCGCTAGACGACGGAGCCACATAGCGCGCTGCATAAAGCCGGGAGGATGGTTGCCTCCCGGCCCGATTTCCCTGGTAGCTCCGACCGGATTCGAACCGGCGACCTCCGCCTTGAGAGGGCGGCGTCCTAAACCGCTAGACGACGGAGCCACATAGCGCGCTTCATAAAGCCGGGAGGATGGTTGCCTCCCGGCCCGATTTCCCTGGTAGCTCCGACCGGATTCGAACCGGCGACCTCCGCCTTGAGAGGGCGGCGTCCTAAACCGCTAGACGACGGAGCCACATAGCGCGCTGCATAAAGCCGGGAGGATGGTTGCCTCCCGGCCCGATTTCCCTGGTAGCTCCGACCGGATTCGAACCGGCGACCTCCGCCTTGAGAGGGCGGCGTCCTAAACCGCTAGACGACGGAGCCACATAGCGTTCGCGCAAAGAATGGCTGGGGTGGAAGGAGTCGAACCCTCACATACGGCACCAGAAACCGCTGTCCTGCCATTAGACGACACCCCAACGATACTTCTTCGCCCGTACCGCTAAAGCGGTAAGCGCAAGTGAGTATATTACGGAAGGGACCCCCTTGCGTCAAGCCCCCTCTTTCAGGAATTTCAAAAATTGCGGAGAGCGGCATTGGGGCGTGGCGGGGCGCCTGACGCAGGTGTTACTCGGGCGTCCGCCAATCGCAGGGATCCGGAGCCGCCAAGCCGCGAATGCCCTCGATGATGATCTCAATGCCGCAGGCGAAAGCTTCGTCCGAATGGGCATCCATAACGATTTCCTCCCATAAGGCAAGATCGTGCTCCGATGATGGAGCGTGCGCGCCTCCAGGGAGGTTGGCGATTGCCCGCTCCTCGATTGCATTGTCGGTAAAACCCGCCAAAAAGGCGTCCACCATGGCCCACGCACGCTTCAGCACGGGCACAGGGATGCCCTGATCCAGGTGCAACGCGACAATTTTCTCAGTATGACGAGCCAGACCTTCGTTTCCCGCACCGGGCGTAATTTCAATGGAGGCCAACTCGGGATGGGCCATCTCCTCAACATAGATCGAGGTCATGATGCGCCGAAGGGTATCGTCCCAGCGCTCCCCAGGCACAGGGTCGGCATCTATCGTGGCCATGAAGCGCTCGAGCACAGCAGTGAGAACATCGCCACGCGATTCGAAGTAGCCATAGATCGCCATCGCGGAGACCCCCAGCTCTCGTCCAAGCGACCGCATGGTGAAAGAAGGCAGGCCCTCCCGCTCAATAAGCTCCGTCGCCACGTCGACAATAGCGTCGCGAGAAAGAGGAGGGCGGTTTTCCTGCACTGACCCCCGCGCCATGAACCCTCCCTCCTTGCCATCAAAAAGCATCCTCTATATAAATGAGTATAAACGGGCGACGCACCCGCATTGGATACGCCGCCCCATCGACATTTGAAATCCAGAGCACCCGACTGGCTACAAGGAAGCTCCCGGCCCGTTCTCAGGGTTATGAGGCCAAGCGTGGCAATTGTCGCACTTATTGTCGGTGATCTCCTTGTCCCGGGCATGACAGTTCACGCAAGAGTTGTAGCCACCGTGTATGGAGTTGTGCGGATTAGAGAGACCGTAGTCCGCCGTCGTCGCGGCGAGCGCCTCGTAGGAGCCGCCATGGCAAGACAAGCACTGCTCGTCGGACTGGTACAGCCCCTCTCCAGCCGCAGTGTCAATCTGTTCCTCGGTTGCACCTCCTGCAGCCCGATCCGCCTCACCGGAAGGCTGCTGTGGGGCGCAGGCAAAAAGAGCGAATCCCAGAGCAAGGACGCAGGCCGCCACAGCCAGGCTCAATACATTCTTTTTCATATCCTACTCCCCCTTCATGGCATGCTCGGCGACCACATATCCGAAAGTGACGGCACGGCCAATAGATGTTCCAGGAATATGGCGCGGGTAATTCCCCGCGAAAAAGCCACCCGAAACGTTGCCTGTGGCGTACAGGCCGCCGATGGGCTTGTTTTCCGTGTCGAGAACCTGAGCGTTGCCATCGATGGTCAGGCCGCCCACCGTAGCGAGCACGCAGCTATTGGTGGTCAATGCGAAATAGCGTTTGCCCGTGAACGGAATCGCGGCGGACAGATCGCGGTCGAAGTCCTCGTCGACTCCCTTTTCGAAAAACCCGTTGTAGCGTCCGATAGTGATCGACAGGCCCTCGGGGCTCATGCCGCAGGCCGTGGCCAGTTCCTCGGGCGTTCCGCCCTCAAAAAGCCACCCTCTCTCTTTGTAATCCGCGACGGCAGCGTCGTCCATGCCACCCATCATGGTCTCGTCGAAAACAGCCCAGCAATTCGCGCCGTAATCGGGCTGGGCGTTCTGCGCGTTGGACACCGGCTGGAAGGGAAGGTCCTCGCGTACGAAGCGCTCTCCGTTGCCGTTCACGAGAATGGCAATGGAGATAGCGCCCCAAGCTCGTGAATCGTAAAAGGAATCGGGGCTACCCCAGCGGAAGTTCATGACCGGCTGGGGACACGGATCCATCTGGGCTCCCACCTGGATTCCCATCAGGTGGCCGTCTCCCGTGGTGCCCCACCCGGGATTCCACCAACTCGATGACGCATAATCCTCGGGACGACACCAAGCCTCCATAAGATCGGGGTTGGCGTCGTAGCCGCCCGTGGCCAGAATAACTCCCTTGCGGGCATTCAGCTTGACGTAAGAGCCTTCGGCGTTCCTAGCGATCACGCCGGCCACCGGTCCCGAGCCCTCCCGCACCAACTGCACGCCAGGCGTTTCAAAGCGAATGTCGAGGTTGTCGTATTGGCTTGCCACCTCCTGCATCTCCAAGCACACGTACATACCCGCATAACCGGGACGAATGCCGGCATCAGGCGGCAGACAAGGGCTATCGCCGAAGCCGAGCTCCGTGGGGATAAGATCGGTGAGACAGGGCATGCCGCACGTCGAAGGGTATTCCTGAACATGGCTGATGGTAAATCCGTTAGACCCCTTGTCCAGCACGGCCTGCCAGAAATCGGTCACTTCACCGGAACGTCGCACATAAGTGCGTACCGGTTCGGGGCGAATGCGCCAGTAAGCACTCCGGTAAATCTCGTCAAGCAGCAACTGCGGCTGGATATCAAGCCCCTCTTGGCACTTCGCATTCACCGCTCCAAAAGCCTCGAAGCAAGCGCGACCGAAAGTCATCTTCTCGATGCAAACGACATCGGCACCCTCGTCTGCCGCTTTCAGGCTAGCCATGAGGCCGCCGATACCCGCCCCCACCACGACGATGTCGTGATCTTCGGTCGCCGCAATCTGATCGGACGGAATGGCATCGGCAACAAAACCGATAGGACCGCGTGGGCCCGGGCAGGCCGCCTTCTGCACCGGAATCCACGCCGTCTCGTTAGCCAGCTTCGCAATACCCGGGACCGCGCCCTCGGTCTCCTCGGCTACAGCTGCGGGCGTCTGCGCGCCTCCAGCCAGGACGAGGGCTCCTGCCGCCGCGCCCACAACCCCGGCGCCGCGCAGGAAGTCGCGACGTGATACGTTCGTTCCCTCCATAGCTCCTCCTTCGCATCGGGCCCACCTCACGGGCCGCTCATTTTTTCGCATAACACCTCGTTACGCGAACTTTACATCGTAAAGTTCGATGCGAGGCAAATCATAACTGCTTTACTTTACATTGTAAAGTATTCAGGAAGAACTTTTCTCCTCGAACGCAGAGCCCCGCCGGCGCACTGTACGCCGGCGGGGCTCTGGAAAACGTATACTGGCAGAACCCTAGCAGGGTGCGGGGCCCGGGTAGCGCCACATGTGGTTGAGCGGGCCGCTGCCCCGCCCCAAGTTCAGACCGGCCGCCAGGGCGCCGGCCACGTAGGCCTTTGCTTCGCGCACGGCTACATCCGCCGAGAAGCCCTGGGCGAGCCCGCAGGCGATGGCCGAGGACAACGAGCAGCCCGTGCCGTGGGTGTTCTCGGTGTGCACGCGCTTGCCGTGCAGCCACACGTGCTCGCCGCCGGCCATGCGCAGGTAGTCGTCGGCCGCATCGGGATCGCCCACCCCGTGTCCCCCTTTCACCATGATGGCCGGCACGCGGGGCGCCGCATCCGGGTTGGGCGAGGTCTCGACCGCCGCCACACAGCGGGCAGCAATGAGCTCGGCGGCGCGCTCCACATCGTCGGCGCAGCTGATGTCCATGCCCGCGAGCACCTCGGCCTCGGGTATGTTCGGCGTGATCACTGTGGCAAGGGGAAACAGCTCGGCCACAAGCGCATCCACCGCCGCATCCGCGATGAGCGCCGAGCCCGAGGTGGCCACCATGACCGGGTCCACCACGATGTTCTCGGCCCCGTGCCGGCGCAGCCCGTCGGCGATGGCGCGCACGATGGCCGGCGAGGATACCATGCCGATCTTCACCGCATCGGGGCGGATGTCGTCGAACACGGCGTCCATCTGGGCGCCCACGAAGGCAGGGTCCACATCCATCACGCCGAACACGCCCGTGGTGTTCTGGGCCGTGAGCGCCGTAACGACGCTCTCGCCGAACAGCTGGTGGGCGGCGATGGTCTTCAAGTCGGCCTGGATGCCCGCTCCCCCGCTGGAATCGGACCCGGCAATGGTGAGAACCGCTTTCATGGCGCTCCTTTCTCCGCACATACAAGTGCGCCTATCATTTCATAAAAAGGAGGCGACCCCGCACGGCCGCCTCCTTCTGACAGTCAATCGTCACGCGCGGGCTACGCCTCGATGAGCTTCACGGCCTCGTCGGTGTCGATGATCTTGGCGGCGTAGCAGGTGCGCATGTAGTCGAGGCCTTCCGCCTGATCGCCCACGAGGAAGGTGGCCGTGGCGTCACCCACCACGATGATGTTGAAGTTGTTGAAGTAGGCGTCGGCCACGGTGTGCTTCACGCAGATGTTGGTGTCCATGCCGCAGCAGATGAGGGTGTCCACGCCCAGCTCGTTCAGCAGCAGGAGGAGCCCCGTCTGGAAAAACCCGCTGTAGCGGCGCTTCTCCACCACGTAGTCGGTGGGCTGGGGGTTCAAAAGCGGCGAGGTCTGCGCCTCGGGGGTGCCGGCGATGCCGTGGGTGCCCCACAACGCCAACTCGCGGTCGATGCCGGGGATGTGCGCATCGTTGGTGAAGACGACGGGCATGCCCACCTTGCGGGCGGCCTCGGCAAGCTTGGCCGTCTGCTGGATGGAGGGCAGAAGCACCGGCTCCAGCGGCGTGCCCGTGGGGTCACCCAGCTCGTCGATGACGAGGAGCGCGCATCTCAAGCGGTCGATGGCGGAAAGGTCAACCAGATCGTTGTTGTTCTCATCTCCCAGCATGGGGGTCCTTCCTTTCTTGAGGATCTTTCGACTCCGGCGCCGTGTGCCTCCGCTCAGGATGACACGGAGCGAGCGCGACCGCTCAAGACGACCGGGGATACTGCCTCGGATGATGCGCTAGAGGGTCTCCCCGATAATACGGGAAAGCTCGCGGGTGGCAGCCTCAATATCGTCGGCGGCGAAGATGGCCGACACGACGGCGGCTCCATCCACGTCGAGATCGGTCAGGAGCGGCATCGTCTTCGCATTCACGCCGCCGATGGCCACAATGGGGATGTCCACCGCTGCGGCAATCGCGCGGAACTCCTCGGGGGTGAGCACTCCGGCCTCGGGCTTGGTGGCCGTGCCGGCAACGCCCCCCACACCCAGGTAATCGGCCCCGGCCGCCTCGGCCGCCCGGGCCTGCTCCACCGTCTGGGTGCTCACCCCCACAATGGCATCGGGGCCGAGCAGCGCCCGAGCTCGCTCGCAAGCCATGTCGTCCTGGCCTACGTGCACCCCGTCGGCACCCACGGTCAGGGCGCACTCCACATCATCGTTCACCACGAAGGGAACGCCGGTCGGCCGACAGAGGGCCAGCAGCTCGGCGGCCTCAGCACGCAGCTCTTCCGCGCCCGCGCGCTTGTCGCGCAGCTGCACGAAGGTCGCTCCGCCAGCAAGCGCCTCCCCCACGCATTCCACCAGCGTGCGCTGCCCCAGCCACGCGTTGTCCGTGACGGCGTACAATTTGAGCGCGCCGCGGATGTCCTGCGGCGACCACATTCCTCGTTGCTGTGCGGGCATTCTCCCTCTCCTTCCTTACCGTTTTCTTTTTTTGTAGCCAAAAGTGCGTTTGTTAGCATACCGCGCGGCCAAATTCCCGGAAAGGCATTGTCATCCAATGGATTAACCAGGCAAAACTATTCAAAACATGTCGCATTTGAGACTAGAAGGCCGCCACAAACCCTATCCCATGCTAACAAACGCACTTTACACGACGAATTTCCCTAAAAACTCAGAAGCGGGCCGAAGATCACGACAAAACAACCGCCCGACGCCGAATGCCTTAACCGGCAAATGCAGCGCCGCCAAGACGAGCATTGAAGGGCTGCGCGCGATCAGCCTGCATCCAGGTCGACCACGAGGCCGTCCATGATGTCGTTCACCGTTTTCATGGCGCACATCTTGCCGCACATGGTGCAGGTGCCCTCGGTGGAGGGCGGCGCGCTCTCGAAAACGGCGCGAGCGCGAGCCGGATCGAGCGCCAAATCGAACATCTCGTCCCAGGCCACGCGGCGGCGCGCGTCGCTCATGCGGTTGTCGCGGTCGCGGGCCCCGGGCACGCCCTTGGCGATGTCGGCGGCGTGAGCCGCGATCTTGGTGGCCACGAGCCCCTCGCGCACATCGTTCGCATCGGGCAGGCGCAAATGCTCGGCCGGCGTCACGTAGCAGAGGAAGTCGGCGCCCGATGCGGCCGCCACCGCGCCGCCGATGGCCGCGGTGATATGGTCGTACCCAGGCGCGATGTCGGTGACGAGTGGCCCCAGCACATAAAAAGGCGCCTCGTGGCACAGCCGCTTCTGCAGCTTCATATTGGCGGCGATCTCGTCGAGGGCCATGTGCCCAGGGCCCTCCACCATCACCTGCACGCCCGCGTCCCAGGCGCGGCGGGTGAGCTTGCCGATTTCGATAAGCTCGGCGATCTGACCCGCGTCCGTCGCATCGTAACCGCTGCCCGGGCGCATGGCATCACCGATGGAAATGCACACGTCGTGCTCGTGCAGGATGGCGAGCACCTCGTCGTAGTACTCGTAAAAGGGGTTCTCGCGGCCCGTGGCTTCCATCCAGGCGAAGATGAGCGAACCGCCACGCGACACGATGTTGGTGAGGCGCCCCGTTTCCTTGAACGACTCGATGACCCGGCGGTTCATACCCGCGTGGATGGTGACGAAGTCCACGCCGTCCTCGGCGTGTGCCCGCACCACTTCCAGAAAGTCCTCGGGGGTGATGGCGACGAGCGCTTTCTCCAAATACCCGATGGCGTCGTACATGGGCACGGTGCCGATCATGGCCGGCGACTGCTCGATAAGACGCCGACGGAAGGCGCGGGTCTTGCCCGAATTCGACAGGTCCATGATGGCGTCGGCGCCCAGCTCGTGCGCCACCGCCACTTTCTCCCATTCCACGGCCTCGTCGGCCAGATCCCCGGAAATGCCCAGGTTCACGTTCACCTTGGTGGTCAACGGCACGCCATCGAGCGTGGAGCCCACGCCGGCTGGCGCGAGGCTTGCGTGGTGAATGTTCGCGGGAATGGCGATGCGCCCGGCAGCCACGGCAGCGCGAACGGCCTCAGGGTCGCGCGCCTCGGCGGCGGCCACAGCGGCCATCTGCGACGTGACGATGCCCGCGCGGGCGAAGTCGATCTGGGTGACGGGGGCTTGCGGGCCGGTTGCGGCGCCGCGCGATGCGGTGTCGGTCATGAAGACTCCCTTCGTTGGCATTACCCATATCAGGTTCTTCGGGTCGGGGCGTGTGCGGCGCCCCCTCTCAGCCTGCCCGGCCGCCGCGCGGCTGCAAGCTCCCCGGGTATGAGGTTGTGGGAACAGTATAGGGAAGGAAGGGCGCGGCGCGAGCGGCGCGAGCGCGGGCGGGCGTCCTACAGGGGCAGGAATACCGCCAAGGTACCGCTTTCCACGGCAATGCGCGCGGGCGCGCCGATAAGCTCGTTGGAAAGGCCCCAGCTTGTGCGGTTCGTGAGGGCCACGCCGTCAAGGCCGTACTTCAAGCCCTCCTCCACGACCCCCGTGGAGACGTCGGTGAGCGAGAACACCGACACAATGCCCGCATCAGCCGCCGGTAGCACCAGCTCACCCGGACCTGCGAGGAAGGCGATGCGCTCAGATTCCCCCACCGCCGTCACCGCAAGACCGCGCTCGGCAAAGGAGGCGAGCAGCAGCAGGTTCGCTAGCGTGTGGTCAAGACGGCCGCCCAGAACCCCGTACACCTCCACAGCGTCGGCACTGCGCGCGAGGGCCGCCTCCAGCGCTAGTTCCATATCAGAGGCGTCCTTCTCGGGCGGGAAGGCCTTCGCGGGCACGCCTTCGGGCACATAGCCGAGCGAGTCGAAATCGCCGATGGCGAGATCGGGCGTGCACCCCGCCGCCGCAAGCGATGCGTAGCCTCCGTCGGCGGCAATGACGGCATCGAAGGCGCCTGCATCGGCGCGCTGCGCGAAGTGCTCGGCATTGAAATCCGAGGCGCCGACGAGAGCGTAGGTGGTCACGGGAATCCCTTCTGAATGTTGCTCGTTGTTCTGCTACAATACCACAGGCGAGCGGGCCAGACGGCCGCGTACCCGTAAGGGTGCGAGGAAAGTCCGGGCTCCGCAGGGCAAGATGCCAGCTAACGGCTGGGCGGGGCGACCCGACGGAAAGTGCCACAGAAAAGAAGACTCCCCTGCTCGGAACATGCTGCCCTGTGCAGCATGCGCGACACAGGAGAAAAGCTGAAACGGTGCGGTAAGAGCGCACCAGCGCGGCGGCAACGTCGCGGCTTGGTAAACCCCATCTGGAGCAAGCGCAAATAGGAGCGCCATACGGTGGCCCGCCGTGCGCTCGGGTTGCGTGCTAGAGGCGCGAGGCGACTCGCGTTCGAGATAAATGGCCGTCCCAAGACAGAACCCGGCTTATCGACCCGCTCGCTTCTCTGTTTCGTCGTTGCTGACGCAACGACGAACGAACCCGACGCTGCGGTTCCGAAAGGCACCTGGCCTTCTCGTACCGAAGTACGCTGCGCCGCTTTTCAAGCGAATTCCAGGCACCTTTCGGAACCTCGCTGACTTCCTTGGGCGAATCCCCATGACAAAATAAGATATAAAAAGAACCGCCCGGAGGCGGTTCTTGTGTGCTTGGAAGTTTTCCTCGGCCGATTAGTCGATTTCCTCGAACTCGAAGTCGTCGGCGTCGCCAAAGCCGGAGAGATCCTTCTCGTAGGGCGAGGCCACCGGCGTGGCAGCGGCCACGGCAATGCCGGCGGAAGCGGCCGGGGCGGCCGGGGCGGCGGGCGTCACGTAGGAGGACGGCGCCACATACTCGTCGATCTCGAAGTTGCCGGTAAGGCCAGCGGCCACATCGTACTCGCCGTCGCCTGCGGCAGCCGCAGCGGCCGGCACATTGGCGCCGATATCGGCCAGCTTGCGGGACGCGTCGGCGATGATATCCTTCAGCAGATCGGCGTACTCCTCGCGGGCATCCTCGCGGTCGTCCTGCAGCTTGCGGATGGCGTCCACCACGTCCTGACGATCGGTGTTGGCACGATCGATAATGCGCTGGGCCTCGTCGCGGGCATCCTGAATAGTCTCGGTGGCGTTCGCGTTGGCCTTGGCCAGAATCTCGTCAGCCGAACGCTGGGCAATGATGAGGGCCTGGGCGATGGCATTGTCGTCGGCGCGCTTGTCGGCCAGCTGACGCTCCAGATCGCCGATGATGGCATCCTTCTGGGCCAGCTGGGCATCCAGCTCGGAGGTATCCACCGCAGCCACCGCCGTCTCGGTGATGGCCACCGTGGAGGACGGCGCCGCGTCGAAGCCGCTGAAGCGATCCTCTTCCAGCTGCGCCTGCAGGTGGGCAATGGTGTCGTTCAGCACGTCGATCTCGTCGGCGACATGCTCGAGAAACACATCCACCTCGTCAACATCGTAGCCCTTGCGGTCGATGGAGAAGCTCTGGTTGTGGATGTCGGAAGCGGTAATAGTCATAAATGGTACCCTGGCCCTTCGTACGTTGCCGTTGTTGTCTGTATGCCGGTCGCTTGACTAGAAGAGCACTGCCAGCAAACGTACCCCGAATTGTAATACAAGCAAGGCGATAATGGGAGTTACGTCCACCATACCTCCAAGGGGCGGAATAAGTTTTTTGAACAAGTTGAGGAATGGATCGCACAGTTTCCCGAGCGCTCGGTAAATATCGCCGATCACGCCGCTTTGGGTGTTGGGCAGCCACGACATCATCACGTAGACGAAGATGATCATGGAGTAGGCATCGGCCAACTTCACGATAAGGGACATTAACATGGGGAACTCCTTTGGAGATAAGAGGGTAACGTGCCCGGACGCGGCCGTTTAGGCCAGGCCCTGGCTGCGCAGGTAGGAACGCTCGCCCTCGGACAGCTCGTTCACCCGCGTGAGGGCGAACACCTTGTTGCCCACGCTTTCCACGTTGGCATCCAGAGCGCTGGCCACGCCGAAGGAGAAGTCGAGGATGCGCTTGGCCAGGGCGTCGGGGGTGCCCGTAAGGCACAGCACCACGGCATCGCCCAGCTTCAGCGCCGTGGAAATGGCCTCGGCATCGTTGTAGGCCATGGGCTTGATCACCTTCAAAGTGCGGGAAGGGGCGGTGCGCGACGTGCCCGCAGCTCCGAACGACGAGCGCGTCGACCCAGCACGCTCCTCGGAGGAGGAGGCGGGAGCGGTGGGCTCGAACAGCGAGTTCAACCCCTCGGAGCGGGCCGCATGGGTGGCACTGGCCGCAGCGGAGGCGGCCGCGGTACCCTCGGGCGTCATCTGGGGCGGCAGCGACGAATCGACCATGGTGCGGAAGGAATTGGAGCCGCTCGTGCGGCGGCTGGACGATACGCTCTCGCGCTCGCCCAACGACGGCACCTGCGTGCGGGCACGCACATCGTCGATGGAGACGAGGCGCGGCATGGAGGAACGGCCCGTGGAACGGCTGCCCACCTCGCGGGTGGTCACCGAGCTGTAGGGATCGTAGCGCGAAGACGAAGAGGACGAAGACCGCTCGTAGCTCTCATCGTAGCCGTACTCGCCGTAATCTTCCTCGTCGTACTCTTCGTAGTCGTCGTAGTATTCCTCGTAGTCGTCCTTGCGACCGAAGCCCAGCTTCGACTTAATATCGCCGAACATGCGCTTGCCGTCGTTCAGGTCCATGGGGCCTCCTGCTTCGTTTCCCGCGCGCCGCACCGGGCGTCGGGCCTGCCAACCGCCTCGGCAGTCGCAGGTCGCGGGCGCGCTCTGGTAAAGTCGTCCCCCATCATAGCAGGTTCGCCGCTACTCCTCGAAAGATTCGCTAAAGATAGCACGGCCGATGCGCACAATCGTGGCGCCGCAGGCGACGGCGCATCGCCAGTCCTCGCTCATGCCCATGGAAAGCTCGGTGAAGTCGGCCGCCGCGTCGGCGGGAAGCTGCGCGCGCACCTCGCGCGCAAGGTCGGCCAGACCCTTGAACGTCGCCTCGGCAGCCGCCGGATCGCCCTGGGGCGCCATGGTCATCAGGCCGCGCACGCGCACATGGGAAAGCGCTCCGGCCGCCCGCACCAGTGCCAGGGCGTCGGCCGGGGCCACGCCGCTCTTCGACGCCTCCCCCGACACGTTCACCTCCACGAGCACGTCCTGCACCTTCCCCAAGGCCGCAGCGGCGCGATCGATCTTCTGGGCATGGCGCTCCTCGTGCAGCGAGTGGATAAGGCTGGCATTCGCCACAATGTCGGGAATACGACGCGACTGGATGTTGCCGATGAAGTGCCAACGGGCCTCGGGGAACGCCGGTGCCTTGGCCATCAGCTGGTCGGGGCGGTTCTCGCCGAAATCCCGCGCACCCGCCGCCACGGCGGCGGCCACCTCGTCGGGCCCCACGGTCTTCGACACGGCCACGAGGCGCACCTCCTCGGGGGCGCGCCCGCAAGCGCGGGCCGTGGCGGCCACCTCGTCGGCCACCTGACGGTAACGTTCGGCAATACCCATGGCTGCTATTCCTTTCGTCCGGCGAAAGCGCTGTGACGGCCGCAGCAGCCCCCGCTCTTTCGATACGAGAAGTACCGATCATCGCAACAGGCCGTGCACTCCCCCGCCGCCGCGATGCGGTCGCACGCGACGCCCGCCTCGGCCAGGCTGGCCCGCACCGCCGCCTCCAGGTTCAAATGATCACCCTCGTGCGCGCAGGCCGGCCCGAAGCGGTCTACGAAGCGGCCCACCAGCTCGGCACCGCACTCGTAGCACGACGGGCAGATATGGGGCCCGATATAGGCGTTGAAGTCGGCGGGGCTCGTTTGCGCGCCCACCTGGTCGTCCAAGGCGACCAACGCCTGCACCGCCTCGGCGGGAATGCCCGCCAAGGCACCGCGCCAACCGGCATGGGCCACGGCGAAGGCGCCCGTCGGCGACACCACGATAACCGGCGTGCAATCGGCGAAGCACAAAAGCGCCGTCACGCCCGGCGCAGCCACGGCGACCCCGTCGGCGCCCTCCTCGGCCGCGGCGGTCACCGACGAGAAGACGGCAGCATCCCGCTCGGGCAATGCGAGCACACGATTGCCGTGTACTTGGTTCAAGGTAAGCAGCGCGGTGCCGCCCAAGCCAGCCGCGCCCTGCAGACGCACGCGATTCTCGGCCACAGCCGCCGCATCGTCACCCACGTGGGTGCCCAGGTTGAGTCCGTCGTACGGAGGCTCGCTGACACCACCTTGGCGCCGCGAGAACCCCATGCGCACGCCCGTGGCCCGAAACAGCGGCTCGTCGGTTAAAAAGGACAGGCCCGCCGAAACGCGGGCCTGCAATGTTGGCTGCGGAAGTGCCATGAAGCGCAATCGCCTCCTAGCGGGAGCGCTTCAGGAAGTCGGGGATGTAATCCTCGTCGGCGAAGCGGTTCGCGGGAGCCGGGGCGCTGAAGGTGACGGGCGCCTGCTGCTGCGGCTGGGGCGCGGGAGCCTCGGTGGCGGCGAACAGGTCCTTGCGGGGCGAGAAGTCCATGGAGGACTGAGCCGCGCCCACCTTGAAGCCGGTGGCGATAACCGTGATGCGCACGGCGTCGCGCAGCTCCTCGTCGATGATCTGGCCGTAGATGATGTTCGCGTTCTCGTCGGCGCAAGCCTCCACGGTGCGGGCCGCCTCGGACACCTCGGTGAGGGTGAGGTCGGGACCGCCGGCGATGGAGAACAGCACCCGGGACGCGCCGGCGATGGAAGACTCCAGCAAGCTGGAGGACGTGGCCTGCTGAGCCGCATCCAGCGCGCGGTTCTCGCCCGTGGCCACGCCGATGCCCATCATGGCCGTGCCCGCATCCTTCATGACGGTGCGGATGTCGGCGAAGTCGAGGTTGATGAGGCCGGGGATGGTGATGAGGTCGGTGACGCCCTGGATGCCCTGGCGCAGCGTGTCGTCGCAGATGCGGAAGGCGTCGATCATGGACGTCTTCTTGTCGACGATCTCGAGCAGGCGGTCGTTGGGAATCACAATGAGGGTGTCAACCTTCTGGGAGAGCAGATCGATACCCTGATCGGCCTGGTTGCGACGAAGGCGACCCTCGAAGGAGAAGGGCTTGGTCACAACGCCCACCGTCAGGGCGCCGATTTCCTCGCGGGCGATCTCGGCCACAATGGGGGCCGCGCCCGTGCCCGTGCCGCCGCCCTCGCCGGCGGTGACGAACACCATGTCGGCCTCGGCCAGCGCCTCGCGAATTTCCGCTCGGCTCTCCTCGGCCGCCTGGCAGCCCACCTGGGGGTTGGCGCCGGCGCCCAGGCCGCGCGTGAGCTCTTCGCCGATGTGGATGGTCTTGTCCGCGTCGGACATGAGAAGGGCCTGACGATCGGTGTTGACCGCGATAAACTCCACGCCGCGCACGCCGGCCTCCACCATGCGGTTCACCGCATTGGTTCCGCCGCCGCCGACGCCGACGACCTTGATGACCGCCAGATGCTCTCCGCCCGGGATATTCACCATTGTTGTTTCCTCCACACTAGCTGCGTTTCTCTGCCGCGTTTGAAATCGATTTCACGCGTCCGAGAGACGCGCCTTGCCGTGCCGCCCCCGAGGACGGCATTTATGTGGGGATATTGTACACGATGACGTAACCTTTGCAACGACTGGCGCGGCTAAAGGATTCCCCGCATCCACGAATACGACATTACTACACCGCACGCCAGGTGGGTCGGTCCACCACGCGCACGTTGATATAAGCCACTTTGCCGGGATGCTCCTCCATGATCTTCAGGCAGATGCGCTCCTTGTCGCGGATGTCGTCGGCGGTGCCGAAGGCGATCTCGATGCCGTTGTCCAGCGTGAGCTGCGTGGAGGCGGCATCGGTGGCGGACACGGTCTTCACCTGGTCGGCCAGATCGGTGGAAAGCCCGTCCAGAATGGCCAGGGCGTTGTTCACGTTGTCGTCGGTGCAGTAGGTGCCCACCTCGGGAGTAAGCCCGAAGGGCACGTCCTTGATGTGCAGCACGTTGGCGGCGTCCTCGTAGATCTGGGGGCTGATGGACTGCCCCAGCTCGGAATCTTGGTCGGGAATCTCCATGAGCCACATGCCGTCGGAGGCGATGGCCCAGTGCTGGGTGGTCTTGGCATTGTCGGCCACCACGTCCACCACCGCGGCGATGGCGCGCTCGGTCACCACGATCTCCAGCGTGCCGGGAAACAGGCGACGCACATCCACATCGGCCACCCAGGAGTCGCGCACCACGCTGTCCTCGATGGCGCCGGCATCCACATTGAGCAGCGTGGTGCCCTGGGGCACCGCCGCCAGCACGGCCATCTCCTCGCTGGTCAGGTGGTCGGCACCCGTTACCGTTACCTCCTCGATGGTGAACACCGGCGAGAAGTACAGCCCCGCATAGGTGCCCACACCCAGCACCGCCACCACGATAACGGCGATGATGGCCTTGAAGGCGGCCGAACGCGACTGCCGTACCGCCTCACGGCGACTGGCCTGGCGGTGCACACGATCGAGATCTCCCAGGCGCACCGAGCTGACCTGGGCCGGCTTGGCGGCGCGGGCGACGCCCGGTCGCTTCGCGCGGGCCGTAGGCGTGCTCACGCCCGCACGACGGGCTGCCCGGCCGGCAGCCGGGCGGGCCGGGCGATCGGTCGCCGAAACAGCGCGACGGGCTGCGCTTTTGTTGTAGCGGGGATTGTTGGAGCCGCGCTTATCCACGGGCGCCCTCGTCAAAGCCCACTAAACGCACTTCATAGGCCAGATCGATACCATGAGCCTCCTGCACGCGGGCGCGCACATGATCCATCAGCGTGCGCACATCGGCAGCCGTGGCGCCCCCGCGATTCACGATGAAGTTGCCGTGGAGCGGGGAAATACAGGCCCCGCCGCAGGCAGTACCCTTCAGCCCCAGCTCGTCGATGAGACGGCCCACCGAGGCTCCCTCGGGATTCTTGAACACCGAGCCGCAGGTCGGCTCGGACAGGGGCTGGCTCTGCTGGCGCCGAGCCAGATTCGCCTCCATCTTGTCGCGCACGACAAACGGATCGGCCTCCTCGGCGGCCAGCTCGCATTCCAAAATAACCTCGTCGGGTGCAAAGGAGCTGGTGCGGTAGCCCCACGCGATGTCGTCGCCGCGCAGGCGCATCAGGCCGCGGCCCGGACGGTAGGTGGTTACCGTAACCACGCGCGAGCTGATCCACTCGTCGCGGGAGCCGGCGTTCATGCGCAGGGCGCCCCCGATGGTGCCCGGCGTGCCCACAGCGAACTCGAAGCCTCCCAGGTTGCGGCGGAAGGCGTCCTGCACCACCGACGACAGGCTCGCCCCCGCACCGGCCAGAAACCGACCGTCCTCGAAGCGGGTGGTGCGGAAGTCGCGGCCCAGGGCAACGACGACGCCGGCGAAGCCCCCGTCGGCCACCAGCACATTGGAGCCGCGGCCCACCGCGACCCACGGCACCCCTTCGGTCGCGCACACGTCCACCAGCCCCGTGAGGGCCCCCACCGAGTTCACCCGCACGAAGAACCGGGCCGGCCCCCCGATGCGGTAGGTGGTATGGCGGCTCATGGGCTCGTTGGGGTACACATCGCCGTCGAAGCGATCGTCCACCAAAAGCGATTGAAGCGGAGAAGCGTGACGCGCCATGCCCTGGCTCCTATCGGCCCAGCTCGTCCACGAGCTGGGGAGCGATAGCCGTCACGTCGCCGGCGCCCATGGTGATGATCAGATCCCCCGGCTCGGCGATGTCCATCATGGCCGGCACCGCGTCGATGCGGCGCGGCACGTAGCGCGCGCCGGCATGCCCGTGCTCGATGACCGGCTCCAGGAAGGTCTTGCCGCTCACGCCGGGCACCGGGGCCTCGCCCGCAGAGTACACGTCCATGAACGTGACCGTGTCGGCGCCGTCGAAGGCGGCACCGAACTCGTCGCGCATCACCTCGGTGAACAGGGCCACACGGGAATAGCGGTGGGGCTGGAACAGCACGTGCACGTGTTTGAAATCGAGGGCGCGGGCAGCCGTGATGGTGGCCGCGATCTCGGTGGGATGATGGGCGTAGTCGTCCACCACAGTCACGCCGCCGGCCTCGCCCGCCACGTCGAAGCGACGGCGCACACCGGCAAACGAGCCCAGCTTCTCGGCGGCGTCGGCCACATCGAGGCCCAAGGCGTCGATAAGCGCGAGCACGGCCACGCCGTTGAGCACGTTGTGCATGCCGGGATTCTGCTTGATGCGGCTTTCCACCACGCGCCCGCCGGGCAGGCGCAGGGTGAACGCGGTGCCCACGCCGGCCGGCTCGGCGGCCATGATGCGGGCGTCGCAGTGCTCCGAGAACCCGTAGGTGATCACGGGGCGGCCGACCGAGGCCGCCACCTCCACCAATCGGGCGTCGTCGCCGCACACCACCACCGGACCGCCCTCGCGCACTCCCGACAGGAACATGCGGAACTGCTCGTAGATCTCGTCGAGGCCCTCGTAGTGGTCCAGATGGTCGGCCTCGATGTTGGTGACGATGGCCGCCGCCGGCGACAGGTAGGTGAACGACTTGTCGGACTCGTCGGCCTCCACCACGTAGTACGAGCCGGTGCCGGAGTGGGCGTTGGTGCCGTAGGCGCGCACGATGCCCCCGATGAGGAAGGTGGGGTCGCACCCCATGGCGTCCAAGGTGCTGGCCAGCATGGAAGAGGTCGTGGTCTTGCCGTGGGTACCGGCCACCGCCAGCGTGTCCAGATTGCGCCCGAGGTGCGCCAGCATCTGGGCACGATGGCGAATGGGCAGGCCGCGGCGCCGAGCCTCGATGAGCTCGGGGTTGTTCTCCAGAATGGCCGTGGACACCACCACCATGGGCTCGTCCTCGGGGATGTTGGCCGCGTCTTGGCCGATGAACACCGTGATACCCGCATCACGCAGCTGCTTGGTGTAGCGGCTCTCCTTCAAATCGGAGCCGGACACGCGCATGCCCTGGTCGTGGGCGACGCGCGCGATGCCGCTCATGCCGACGCCGCCGACGCCAATGAAGTGAACTGTATCTGTGCTCATGGACCTACCGCCCCTCTGTTTCCGGTTCAAACTTCGCTATTGTACCGTAGAGCAGCGCCCCGCGGCTGCCTCCGCCACAACATCTGCCAACATCTCGGCCGCCTGGGCGGTCTTCTGGGCGCGGGCGGCGCTCGTCTGGGATGCGCGGCGCCCCTCATCGTCCACCAGCGCGAACAGCGCACGAGGGAATTCATCGCCATCGAGGGCGGCATCGGGCACCATGAAGGCGCAGCCGGCCTCCACGTAGGAGCGCGCGTTGATGGTCTGATGGTCCTCGGTGGCGTAGGGGTACGGCACGAGCACCGCCGGAATGGCGCGGGCCGATATCTCGGCCAGCGACGTGGCACCGGCCCGCGACACGATGACATCGGCGGCGGCCAGCGTCTCCCCCATGCGGTCCTGGTACCCCATCAGCGTCCAGCGGGCGGCCTCGTCCTCGGTCAGCGCCAAGGCCTCCGTCACGGCGTCCAGCTCCTTAGGGCCCGTCAGATGCACGATGCGCAGATGCGGCCGGGCCAAAAGCTGGTCCTTCAGGGCCACCACGGCCTCGTTGATGTGACGGGCGCCCAACGAGCCGCCGAATACCAGCAGCATCAGGTCGTCGTCGGTCAGATCGAACAGGGCACGGCCGGCCGAGCGATCGGCCTCGATGACACTGCGGCGCACGGGATTGCCCGTCACGCGGCACGGCGCCCCGGGCGCCAGGCACTGCAGGGAGTGCTCATAGGTGAGGCACACGGCATCGGCCTTCTTGGCCAGGTACTTGTTGGCCATGCCCATCACCGAGTTCTGCTCATGCAGCACCACGGGAATGCCCATCTTCTCGGCCGCGCGGGCCACGGGAATGGACACATAGCCGCCAAAGCCCACCACTACATCGGGCCTGATCTCGCGGAACCACCGCTCGGCCTTGCGGGTGGAGGCGGCGATCTTGGCCACCCCCTTCGCCAGCGACGTGGGATGCTTGCGGTTGAAGCCCGAAGCCTCGAAGGCGGTAAACGGAATGCCGGCCGCCGGCACGAGCCGCGCCTCCACCCCGTGGGGCGTGCCGGCGAAGCGCACGTCCCATCCGCGGTCCTGCAGCACGCCGGCCAGGGCCAACGCGGGATTGATATGTCCGGCGGTGCCACCGCCCGAAAGAACTGCCAGCATAATTACCTCCTGAAAGAACGAGCGGCCGAGGGTCGCAGCACTGCGGGGCGGAAGGGCGCCGCCCGCAGGCCCTCTGCGCGACGGGAGCTGCCGCCACGCGGCGACCGACTGCCCGCAGCGCCGCCGGAACGACCGCCTGATCGGCTGCGGGAACGCGAGGGGCGCCCGCGGTCGGCCGCGCCCCCGCGTCCGCGGTCGGCACCTCCCCGCTCTTGCTTCACCAGGCGCAGATCGGCGCGGCGCTGCTCGTACACGCTCGGCTCGCGGTCGGCGGCCGACACCGACAGAATCAGTCCGACCAAAATGAACGAAGCCAGCATGGACGTACCGCCCGAGGAAATGAAGGGCAGCGGTTTGCCCGTGGTGGGAAACACGCCGATCACGCAGGCGATGTTCAGAAACGCCTGGAACACCAGCATGACGGTGCAGCCGCCGGCGATCATCGCCCCCACATCGTCGGAGGCGCGCTCGGCGATGGACAGGCCCGCGAACAGCACGCCGAAGAACAGCGCGATCACCACGAGCGCCCCCACCAAGCCCAGCTCCTCGCCGATGATGGCGAAGATGAAGTCGCTCTCGGAGGCGAACAGGTACTGGAATTTCTCATGGGAGTTGCCCAGCCCCACGCCGAAGATGCCGCCCTCCGACAGGGCGTAGAACGAGCGGATGATGTTGTAGCCCTTGCCGTAGCCGCCCTCGCCGTCGTTCCACGGATCGAGGAACACCATGCGGTCAGCGCGGTAGCCCGTACCGAACACGGCCATCACCGCGCCGGCCACCGCCACCACCAGGCAGGCTGCCAGAACGCGCTTCGACACGCCCCCCATCCACATCACCGCCAGAATGCCCACGAAACAGATGGCCGTGGTGCCCAAGTCGGACTGGGTGCGGTACATGATGGCGATGGGCACGATGATGAGCACGAAGGCCCGCAGAAGCGTGGTCTTCAACTCCACGGTGCCGCTGCGGTAGTCTACCAGCAGCCGCGCGGCCACCAGCAGAAACGCGATCTTGCAGAACTCCGAGGGCTGCATTTCCGAGCCGCCCACCGAAAGCCAGCGCTTGGCGCCGTAGTGGTCGACGCCCACCAGCCACACGGCCAGAATAAGCGCGAGCGCCACGGCCCACACGAGCCAGACGGCCGACCCCATCCAGAACCGATAGGGAATCACCTTCCACAGCACGAAGGCGATGATGGCGCCCAGCACGGCGAAGATCACCTGACTGCGGAAGAACGTCTCGGCCGGAGCCCCGTTCTCCAGGGCCTTCACCACCGAGGCGGAGAACACCATCACCAGCCCGATAAGCACCAGGGCGAGCACGCACAGCAGCAGCAGAACACGGGGCCCCTGCAACGAGGGGCCCGTCTGCGGTGCGTTCTGTCGGGCCCGAGCCGCCACGGCCCCTAGGCCCCGGCCTTCCCGGCCCGGGCGGCCACCAGGGCCTTGAACACATCGCCGCGCTCCTCGAAGCAGCTGAACTCGTCGAAGGAGGCGCAGGCGGGCGAGAGCACCACCACATCGCCGGGCACCGCCGCGGCCAGGGCCGCATCCAGGGCACCCTCCATGTTGTCAGCTTCCATCGCGGGCACCGAGGAATCGGCGAAGGCCGCCGCGAAGCGCTCGCGGGCCTCCCCGAAGCACACCACGGCCCGGGCATACTGCTCGCAGGCCGCCACCAAGGGCGCCAGCTCGGTGCCCTTGTCGCGACCGCCCAGCAGCACGATGGGACGCGCGGGCAGAAAGGCCGTGAGCGCCACCAACGTGGCGTCCACATTCGTGGCCTTGGAATCGTTGTAGCAGGCCACGCCGGCCACCGTGCCGGCGGGCTCGATGCGATGCTCCAGGGGGGCGAAGGACAGCAGCCCCTCGGCCACCGCCGAGGCGGTGGCGCCCAAAGCCAGGGCGGCGCTCGCGGCCGCCAGGGCGTTCACCTGGTTGTGCTCCCCCTTGATCTGCAGATTGTCCACGTACACCAGCTCGGAAACCTCGCCGGCTTGGGCCACCACCAGCTTGCCGCCCGGGCCGCGGAAGGCCGCCGCATCGGCGCCGCAGGCCGCGCGCATGTCGCCGCCCACGCCGGCCGCCGTGCCGATGGGCACGATGGCGCAGGGAGCGCCCTGGGCCCGCAGCGCGCGCAGACGCTCGCGCACGGCGTCATCGCAGGCGTTCAGCACCGCCGTGGTAGACGCGTCCGCCTGGGCGAGCACCTTCCACTTGGCGGCGGCGTAGTTCTCATGGCTTCGATGCCACGCCAAGTGATCGGGGGTGATGTTCAGCACCACGGCCACATCGGGGGCGAAATCGCGGGTGGAGGCCAGCTGGTAGCTGGACACCTCGGCCACATACACGGCCGCGGCGTCGGCGGCCACGGCCTGGATGCAGGTGTCGCCGATGTTGCCCACGCTGACGGCATCAAAGCCGGCGGCCCGCAGCAGATGGCAGGTCAGCGCCGTGGTGGTCGTCTTGCCGTTAGTGCCGGTGATGGCCACCCATCGGGCGTCGGCAGCGCTCTCGCGCCAGGCGAACTCCACCTCGCTGATCACCTCGCCGGCCGCCTCGGCGGCGCTGCGGTAGAAATCGGAGAACTCGGAGATGCCGGGGCTGGCGATGCACAGGTCGTAGGTGCCTTCGATGGCCTCGTGCTCGAACAGCACCACCGCGCCCCGGGCGCGGGCCTCCTCGGCCCAGGCCTCGGCCTCGGCGCTCGGGGCGCCGGCCGCCACAGCCAGCGAGCTCACCCGGCCGCCCAGGCGCTCCAGGCAGTAGTCGGCCACCGCCTTGCCCGATTTCCCCAGGCCCAGCACGAGCACCCGGCCGAGCGAGACCGGTGCCAGCTTGCGTCCGGCCACATATTCCCGCGCCGCCATGTTAGGCCACCGCCAGCGACGAGGCGAACTGCAGCACGAAGCCGCAGGCGGCCAGCATGCCCGACACAATCCAGAAGCGCACGACCACCTTCGTCTCCGACCAGCCCTTTTTTTCGAAGTGGTGGTGCAGAGGCGCCATCAGGAAGATGCGCTTCTTCGTCTTTTTGTAGTAGAACACCTGGATCATCACCGACAGGGCCTCGGCCACGAACAGGCCGCCGATGATGATGACCACGAACTCCACCTTCGTGACCACGGCCAGACAACCCAGGGCCATGCCCAGGGCAAGCGAGCCGGTATCGCCCATGAAGATGTCGGCCGGATGGGAGTTGAACCACAGAAAGCCGATGCACGCGCCGGCGAGCGCGCCGGCGAACAGGGCCGGCTCCAGCGCGCCCACGCGGAAGGCGATGGCCGCCATCACCAGCATGACCACCATCACCGTGCCCGCCGCCAGGCCGTCCAGGCCGTCGGTGAGGTTCACCGCGTTGCACAGGCCCACCAGCAGGATGAGGCAGTAGACAAGATAGAGCCACGGAATCTCGATGCCCCCGCCCACGGGCACCACCGTGGTGAGCACACCCAGATCGATGGTGCACACGAAGGGAATCTCCACCGTGGGCTCAACGCCGAGCAGGTTCACTGCGGCCAGCACGAACACGCCCGCGATGAGGAACTGCCCCACCAGCTTCGCCTTGGGCGTGAGCCCCAACGAGCGCTCGTGGGCCACCTTCGAGGCGTCGTCGATGAAGCCGAGCACGCCGGTGGCCACCGTGGCGCCCAAAAGCAGCCACAGCTCAACAGTGGGCGCCCCCACCGAGGCGATCAGCGTGAAGGCGATCACCGCCACCAGCATGATGACGCCGCCCATGGTGGGCGTTCCCTGCTTCACCAGATGGCTCTGCGGGCCGTCGGCGCGCACCTGCTGGCCGATATGGCTCGATTTCAGGAAGCGAATCCAGGCGGGCATCAGCACCATGGTGAACACCATGGACAGCACCACGGCAAGAAACACCATGAACGTGGGATAGGCGGAGAACAGAGAGAACATCAGTGAACCAATCCTTCGACAACACGGGTAAGGCCCATGAAATGGGACGCCTTCACCAGCACGGCATCCCCGGGCTCCAACAGGGTATCAAGCTCTTCCAACACATCGGCGACGGTGGCCGCGCGGCTGATGCGCTGCGCCGGCATGCCCGCCTCCGCGGCGCCCTGGGCGATAAATTCCGCCAAAGCACCCACGCAGATGAGCCGATCGAGGGGAAGGCGAGCGGCATGGGCCCCCACCCCGCGATGGCACGGCTCGGCGAAGTTCCCCAATTCCCCCATATCCCCCAGCACCGCGATGCGGCGACCGGCCACCTCGGTGGCCGCGAACGTGGACAGCGACGCCCGCATGGAATCGGGGCTCGCATTGTAGGCGTCGTTCACGATGGTGAAGCCCCCGCGGGCCGCGATAACCTCCTGACGGCCCGGCTCGGGCACCGAGGCGCCCAGGGCCGCCGCGATGGTCTCCAGATCGAGCCCCAGCGCGAAGCCCACGGCGGCGGCCGCGCAGGCGTTGTCCACATTGTGCCGCCCCGTCAGCGCCAGCGTGCAGGCGCAACGCTCCACCGGAGCGAACAGGGCCAGCTCATCGTGGTCGGCGTGGTCGCGGGCGCACAGCGTGAAGCGGGGGCGCCCCTCGGCGTCCAAGGTGACGTCCTCGGCCCACACCACTTCCTCGCACACCGTGCCGTCGCGCCCCAGAAGCTCGCAGGTAGCCTCGTCGGGATGCCCCGCGAAGCCCGTCAGCGCCAGAGGGCGCTCGCGCAGATCGCCGGCGTCCATCAGAAGATCGACGAACGCGTCGTCCAGATTCAGAAACGCCCGCCCCGTACCCGCGGGCAACGCCGCGAACAGCTCGGCCTTGGCCCGGGCGATGTTCTCGCGCGAGCCCAGAAGCTCGATGTGGCTCTCCCCCACATTGGTGACAAGGCCCCAATCGGGACGCACGAAATCGCACAGCTCGGCAATCTGACCCGCGCCGCGCATGCCCATCTCCACCACCACGACGGCGGTCTCAGGATCGGCGGCCAGAAGGGTGCGGGGCACGCCCAGCTCGTTGTTCTGGTTGGCGCGGGTGGCCACCACGCTGCCGTAGGCCGCGCACACATCGCGCACGAGGTTCTTCGTGGTGGTCTTTCCCACCGAACCGGTCAGGCCGATAATGCGGCCGCGCAAATGCCCGCGCCAGGCCCGCGCCAAATCGGTGATGGCACTGGCGGTATTCGCCACCTCGATGATGGCGGCGCCCATCTCGCGGGCAAGCAGGCAGGCCGCCTGGCCGGGGCTCTGCATCACCAGGGCGCCCAGGGCGCCGGCGCGCAGGGCCGCCTCCACGAAGTCGTGGCCGTCCACGCGCTCGCCGGGCAGCGCCACGTACAGCCAGCCGGGGCGCACCTCGCGGGAGTCCCACGTGATGCCGCCCATCAGCGCGCTGGGGTCGATGGGATCGATGAGAAACTGGCCGCCTGTGTATGCTGCGATTTGTTTTGCGTTAAGGCGCACGATGTTCCCTTCGCTAGTCCTGGCCTTTCAAACCGAAGGCCCGCTCCAGCTCCTCGGCGGCCACTTGGCGGTCGTCGAAGGAAAGGGTCTCGGTGCCCACGATCTGATAATCCTCGTGGCCCTTGCCCGCGATGAGCACCGCGTCGCCGGGGCGTGCCCAGGCGATGGCGGCGGCAATGGCGCTGCGGCGGTCGGGCTGCACCTCGAAGGTGGAGCCCCCGTCCATGCCCGCCACGATGTCGTCGATGATGGCCAGCGGGTCTTCCCGGCGCGGGTTGTCGCTCGTCACCACGGCATGGTCGGCGGCCAGCGCCGCCTGGCCCATAATGGGGCGCTTGCTGGCGTCGCGGTTGCCACCGCAGCCGAACACCACGCAGGTGCGGCCACAGGACAGCGCCTTAATGGAATCGATGGCCTTGGTGAGGGCGTCAGGGGTGTGGGCGTAGTCCACGTACACGCTGATGGGAGCCTCCACGGCGGCAGCCACGCGCTCAAGGCGCCCGGGCACCGGCTCCATGGTGGCCAATGAAGCGGCAATAGCCTCGGCGGGCAGCCCCAGATGCAGGGCGCAGCCGAAGGCCGTCATCACGTTCTCAACATTGAAGCGACCCACCAGAGGATAGGTGACGGTGATGCGCTGACCGCGCACCTCCAGCTCGGCCACGGTGCGGTCGGCCTCGTAGGCCACGTTCACCGGGTGAATCTGGGCCGTGGTATCGAAGCCGGTGGTGATCACCTCATCGCCCGCCTCGGTCACCCGCCGCAGCAGCTCGCGGCCCCAGGCGCCGTCGATGTTGATAACGCGCCGGGCCGGGTAGTCCCGCGAGAACAGCAGGGCCTTGGCCTCGAAGTAGTCGTCGAAGGTATGATGGTAGTCCAGGTGATCCTGGGTGAGATTCGTGAACGCCGTGACCGCGAAGGTGGAACCCCAGGTGCGCACCAAATCGAGCGCATGCGAGCTCACCTCCATGGCCACCACGTCGCAGCCGGCATCGCGCATGCGGGCGAACAGCTTCTGCAGGTCGGGCGACTCGGGGGTGGTGTGCTCCGACTTCTCCAGCACGCCGCCGATCTTGTTGCCCACGGTGCCGATAACGCCGCAGCGCTTCCCCGCCGCGTTCGCGATATGCTCCACCAGATAGGTGGTCGTGGTCTTGCCGTTGGTGCCGGTGATGCCCACCAGCGAGAAGTCGCGGGAGGGGTGATCGTAGAAGTTCGCCGCCACATGGGCCATGGCCTTGCGGGAGTCGGCCACCACCACCTCGGTCACGTTCGTGGCATCGGCCAGGTACACCTTGCGCTCCACCACGAGCACCGTGGCGCCGCGGTCGATGGCATCCTGGGCGAAGGAGTGGCCGTCCACCACGTTGCCCACGATGCAGAAGAACATGTCGTGCGGCCCCACGCCATCGCTGCGGAACGCGAGCCCGGCCACCTCCTCGTCGGCATTACCGATAATGGTGCATTCCATACCCTGGAAAAGCTCAGCGCAAGTTTTGGTCATAGCCGGTGATTCCCTTTACGACGAGGTAATGTTGTACTGCTTGACAGCGTTGTCCATTATAGCGCTAAACACTTGGGTGGTCTTGCGCTGATAGGGAACCTCGT
Source organism: Adlercreutzia wanghongyangiae (assembly GCF_035989245.1). NCBI lineage: Bacteria > Bacillati > Actinomycetota > Coriobacteriia > Eggerthellales > Eggerthellaceae > Adlercreutzia > Adlercreutzia wanghongyangiae. The sequence continues at coordinate 27,572 of NZ_JAYMFF010000015.1, forward strand.
TGGCACCTACAAAACAAACTAAATTGGTGGAAGCGCCGTCGATGAAGCCGCAGAAGCCCAGGTTGTAGATGCCCTTCTTGTAGCCGCCCAGCTCCGAGGGAATCTCGGCGGTGGAGGTTTTGCCGCACACCGGATAGCCCTCCACGTCGGCCGCCGCGCCCGAGCCGTCGGTGACCACCGTGCGCAGCATCGAGCGCATGTCGGCCAGAGCCTCGGCGTCCTCGGTCACCACCTCGGTGGCGTAATCGGCCACTTCCCCGGTCTGGGGCTTCGAGATGAGGAAGTGCGGGGTCACCATCACGCCGTCGTTGGCGATGCAGCCGTAGAAGCGCACCATCTGCAGAGGAGTCACTGAGATACCCTGGCCGAAGCTGACGTTGTAGCCGATGATCTTGCTCCAGTTCTTGAACTCCTCCACATGGCCCGAACCCTCACCGGGGTAGTCCACCCCGGTGCGCTCGGTCAGGTGGTAGCGCCCGATGGCGTCGTACAGGTGGTCGAAGCCGGCGTTGTCCATGGCCAGCGAGATGCCCACGTTGGACGAGTGGTTCAGAATCTCACGCAGGGTCATTACCTCGTCGTCGCGCTCATGGGAGTCGGACACGTCGTAGTCGTTGGCCGTGATGGTGCTCGGGCAGAACATGGTGGATTCCGGCGTCATGGCCTTGGCCTCCAGAATGGCCATGGCAGACACCGACTTGAACGTGCTGCCGGGCTCGTACACCTGGGTGATGGCCTTCACGTGCTCGCTGCCGATCTCGGAGGAGGCCATGTCGGCTGGGTTCATGAACGGCAGCGAGCAGGCGGCGTAGATCTCGCCCGTGGAGGCGTCCATCACGATGGCGCTGCCCTCGTCGGTCTCGATCTGCTCCATGCCCTCCAGCACGGCCTGCTCCACGGTGTCCTGCAGCTTGATGTCCAAGGAGATCATGATGTCCTGGCCGTCCACCGCCGGCGTCTCCTCCTTCACGCCCCCCGGGATGGGAAAGCCCTTCTCGCCGCGCTCGGCGGTGTAGGTGCCGGGGGTGCCCGACAGGATGTCGTTGTACTGCAGCTCCAGGCCCGTAATGCCCTCGCCGTCCACATTGCAGTAGCCGATTACCTGGCCGCCGATGGAGCCGTGGGGGTACTCGCGGCGCGTATCGGCAATGAAGTAGATGCCGTCGAGCTTCAGATCCTTCACCCGCTCGGCCTCGCTCACCTCGGCCTGACGCTTGATGTAGACAAACGACGTCTCCTGCTTCGACAGCAGGGCCTCGTAATCGGCCGCCTCGCCGCCCAGCACGCCGGCCAGCGACCGAGCCTCGGCGGCCACGTCGGTCACCTCGACGGGATTGGCGTATATGGTGGTGGCGTCCACGCTGGTGGCCAGCACAATGCCGTTGCGGTCGTAGATGGTGCCGCGATGGGGCGTGGTGGTGAAGCTGATGGTGCGCGACTCCTCGGCCTGGGCCGAGTACTGATCGGCCACGATCACCTGCAGGAACACCAGACGAAGGAAGAACACCACAGCGATGAGGGCGAAAATCACCAGCACCGCCTGGGCGCGGCCGCCCACCGAGGGCAGCGCCGCATCGATGGGGTTGCGCGGGCGCTGGGGAGCGCGGCCGTGACCGGGCCGTCCCTGCCGGCCGGAGCGCTGTCGGGCATCCATCGCCGCCGCCTATCGGGCCGCCAGGGCGGCCATGCTCTCCGACAACGACAGGTTGCCTGCCTCGTCGGTTGCCACGATGTCGCGGGGCAGCACCAGCTGCTCGGAGTAGGCAGGGGTGGGGGCCATCATGCCCATGGCCTGGGCCTGGGTTTTGATGCGCGTGGGATTGGAAAGCACGCTCTGGGCCACTTCCAGCTCGTTGCCCTGGGCGCGGGCCTCCTCGATGCTCTGGCTGATTTCCCGCGTCTCCAGGGCGCAGGTGGCAGCCGCCGAGGTGATGGCCACGCGGGCCACGGCAATGAGGGCGAGGGCGATGCACGCGACGGCGCACACCTTCGCCAGCGTCAACGCGGCAGCCGACAGCCCCTCCTGGGCCTGGGCACGCCGGCCTGCGCCGGGCACCACCGCAATGGAGGGCTCGTCGTACAGGGGCAGCTTTTCGGCCACCGAGGTGGGCACGTAGCGCGCGCCCCGATATCCCGCGGCGAAGGAAGAGCCCGCGCGGCCACGCGAGGCCGCCGAAGAGGAACGCCCGTAGGCGTGCGCGCGCGATGTCATGGATGCGCTCACCTCACGTTCCTCCTCACGGCCGCGGGGGCCACTAGGCCAGGCAAGCCCGATGACCTGCGTCGTCGGGCTTGTCCGTGCAATCGTTCATTTCAGCGGGTTTTCCCTGATGAAAACCCATTTCAGCGCTTCACCGCCACACGCAGCTTGGCGCTGCGGGCCCGCGGATTCCGCGCAATCTCCCCAGACGTGGGAAGCTGGGGCTTGCGGGTGACGATGTCGAGTATCGGCTGCTTGCCGCACGCGCACACCGGAAGCTCCGGCGGGCAGGTGCAGCGGTTCGCAAACGATGCGAACGTGTCCTTCACGATGCGGTCCTCGAGGGAGTGGTAGCTGATCACCGCGATGATGCCGCCCGGATTAAGCCAGCGTACCGCCGCGTCCAGCCCGTGGCGCAGAACGGTTAGCTCCGAGTTGACTTCAATCCGAAGGGCTTGGAAGGTGCGCTTGGCAGGGTGTCCCCCCGCGCGCCGGGCCGAGGCCGGAATGGCTGCCTTTATCACGTCGACCAGCTGCCCGCTCTCTTCGAAGGGGGCCTGCTGCCGCGCCGCCACGATGAAGTCGGCGATGCGGCTGGCCCATTTCTCGTCCGAATAGGCGCGAATGATCCGAGTGAGATCTGCTGCGTTGTAGGTGTTGACGATCTCTTGTGCGGTAAGGGTTTGTTTCCCCGGATCCATCCGCATATCGAGGGGGCCGTTCTCCTTGAAGGAGAAGCCGCGTGATTGCGTGTCGATCTGCACCGACGAGACGCCCAAGTCGAACAGGATCGCATCGATCCCGGGAATCTCGCAGGATGCCAGAAGCTCGTCGAGGTCTCCGAAGTTGCCACGCAGAAGCGCCAGTTCCGGACGCTGCGCCTCGGGAATCGTCTCCAAGCGCTCGGTCGCGCCCGCAAGCGCCACCTCGTCCTGGTCGATGCCGATGAGCAGGCCGTCACGGCCCAGCTGTTTGGCCGCCTCAAAGGAGTGCCCCGCGAAACCGAGCGTCGCGTCCACGAACACCGGATGATCCGGCAGATCGAGGTAATCGATGCACTCGGTCAGAAGAACAGGTATGTGCCGATATTCGCTTGTCACGGTTCGCTCGCCTTACGCCCTGCCCTAGGTGAACAGCAGGCTCAGATCGACTTCGGCGATCCGGGCCTCGTAGCGCTCGGCGTCCCAGATCTCGAAGCGCTCCCCGTTGCCGACCAGCACCACCTCTTTGTCGATGGCGCAGCCGCTGCGCGTATCGGCAGACAGCATGATGCGTCCGGCGGAATCCACCTCCACATCGCGGGCCCGGCTCTTCAGCGCTCGGTGCAGCCACTCCTGCTCGCGATTGTTCTCCTTAAGCTCGGGGAACTTGCTGCGCATGAGCTTCTCCACCCACTGGTTGAAGTCCGGGGCCTCGAACACGTAGACGCATTCGTTGGTGGGCTCCAGGGTAACCACGAGATCTTTGGAAAGAACCTTGCGGAACTTCGCGGGAAGGGTCACACGGCCCTTGCCATCGACCTTCAAGCGGAACTCGCCGTTCAGATCTACCTCGTGGCGAGGCAGCGTCTCGGCGGTTTCGTTGTCGTCGGTGGCGGCCAAGGCTTCCTTTCCCCTGCTGCGTTTTGAGTGGGATTCAAGTGTGTTGGTAGTGCGTTTCGAAATCCCGCTCGGTCGTTTTCCACGGCATGCATATTACCCCACAATGCCCCACTTCGCAACATTTCACTCCACTTTTGCCACTTTTTTGCCCCACTTGTTACTCGCAAGATATGGCGAAAAAGCAGTGGGCGCTGAATTGAATTTCAATATCTTGTATTCGTATTACAGGAAACGAACGACCCACCACTAGATATGCCCAAACCGTGCAATACCGGTGGATAACTTTTCCACCGACCACGGTGGGACAAGGTGTGGGCGAGATTTGGAGAGGCCGTGCAGGGGCAGCCGCGAACGGCAACGGCCCACGATGGGCACCCGATGGGCCAAAGGCGAGCGCCCCGCAGCACGCGGAGGGCGCTACAATGGACGCCGACGAAAGGAGCGCCGTGTTCGCATTCGAGAACGCCCTGGACGAGTACATGTCCTACCTGCGCATCGAGCAGGGAGCCTCGCCGCGCACCGTGGAGGCCTATCGCCGCGATCTGGAGGGCTACCTGGCATTCCTGGACGGCCAGGGGGTAGAGGACTTCGAGGACGTGCAGCGGGAGACCGTCACCGCCTACGAGCACGACCTGGCCGACCAGCAGCTGGCCGTCACCACCGTGCGGCGGCGCATCTCGGCCGTGCGGGGCTATCACCGTTTCCTCGTGCGGGAGAACCTCACCGCCGCGAACCCCGCCGAGACCGTGGACATCCCCAAGACGGCCGAGCGGCTGCCCGACGTGCTGTCCATCGAGGAGGTGGGGCGCATGCTGGACGCCTACATCGACGAGCGGCCGAGCGGCCTGCGCGATCGCGCGCTGCTGGAGGTGCTGTACGGCTGCGGTCTGCGGGCAAGCGAGATCTGCGCCCTCGATATGGACAACCTGTATTTGGACGACGGCTTTCTGCGCGTGTTCGGCAAGGGAGCGAAAGAGCGCATCGTACCCATCGCCGGCGCCGCCGACCGCGCCCTGCGCCGGTATTTAGCTGAAGGGCGCCCGACGCTGGCGCGCAAGGGAGGCGGCTGCGACCTTGCAGCGGCCGGCGCGGTGTTCCTGAACCAGCGGGGCGGCCGCCTGGGCCGGCAGAGCGTGTTCAACCTGGTACGCAAAGCGGGCCGGGCCATCAACCGCTACGACTTGCACCCCCACACCCTGCGTCACTCGTTCGCCACCCACATGCTGAAGGGCGGCGCCGACCTGCGCGTGCTGCAGGAGATTCTAGGGCACGCCGACATGTCCACCCTGCAGGTGTACACCCACCTCGATCGCACCCACCTCCACGAGGAGTACGCCCACGCCCACCCCCGCGACAAGATGTGACAGGAGCCGCGGGCGGGCTGAAGCCCGCCCCTACAGGGAATGCAGCCCAACCTGCGGTCAGCCCCCCCCCGCAAACCTCGTAGGGGCGGGCTTTAGCCCGCCCGATCGGCCAAGGCTGACGGGCGGCCCAACCGGCGATGAGGCGGTTGCGGCCGAAAACCTACTCCCCCACGGTCAATTCGCCGGCCAAGGACTTCCCCATGGCCGCGGCAACCTCGGCAGAGGTGAGGCCGTGGCCGAGCAGGTGCATCAACTTGGTGAGCGCCGCCTCGCAGGTCATGTCGAGCCCCGACACCACGCCAGCCCGGGCGAGCGCGTCGCCGGTGGCGTAGCGCTTCTCCTCCACGCCGCCGGCGGGACACTGGGTCACGTTCACGATCACCTTCCCCGCCCGCACGGCCTCGGCCACCAACTCGGTGAACCAGGTATCGGTGGGCGCGTTGCCGGCGCCGAAGGTGCGCAGCACCACAGCCTTCACACCCGGCGCGGTCAGCTGCGGTCGCAGCACAGCCTCGGTGATGCCCGGGAACAGGAAGGCCACGCTCACGGCGTCGTCCATGGCATAATCGGGCGCCAGGGCGGCCCCCACCGGCGGGCGTGCCAGCAGCTTCTGGCGGTACACGATATGCAGGTCCATGTCGGCCAAGGGCGGGTAGTTGAACGACTCGAAGGCGCCGAAGTTCGTGGAGCTCACCTTGGTGGCCCGGTTGCCGCGCCACAGGTGACGCCCGAAGGAGATGGCCACCTCCTGCACCATGGGCGCGCCATCGGCCGTGCGCGCTGCGGCGATCTGCAGGGCGGTGATGAGGTTTTCCGTGCCGTCCTCGCGGATCTCGCCAATGGGCAGCTGGCTGCCCGTGAGAATGACAGGCTTGGCCAGGCCGGGCAGCATGAACGACAGGGCGCTTGACGTGTAGGCCATGGTGTCGGTGCCGTGCAGCACCACGAAGCCGTCGAAGCGGTCGTAGGCGTCGGCAATCATCTTCGCCACCTTCGCCCACGTATCCGGGTTCATGTTCGACGAGTCGATGGGCGGCGTCAGCTCCACATGGTCGAGTGCGTAACCGAGCCGGCCGATCTTGGGCACGTTCTTCATCAGGTGATCGAAGCTGAAAGGCACAAGCGCCCCGGTGGACAAGTCTTCGGTCATGCCGATGGTGCCTCCGGTGTACACGATGAGAATACGCGGTACGGTTTCTTGATTGGCCATAGACGCTCCTTTAAACGGAATCGGCTTTCCAAGCAATTATAGGAAGCCGCCTCATCCTTTTCTCCCCATTAATCTTCCCGTTGAAATTCCGTAGGAGCACTCAGGCGAGGGCGCCAGCGATGGTCCTGGCGACGGCTCGTGTTCGCGAGGGCTCCCCTTTTGTGCAGGATTTTACGATAGGTAGAGCGCAGGAACAGTAAGTACCATCTGGAGGCTCTTCCTATCGCATTTTTTTGCACATAAACCATGCCGAAGACTCTCCCAATCGCAATTTTCCGCACATCGTGCCATGATCGACAAACATCGACCCTGCGCACCTGCGACAACCGGTTGCGAACAGCGTGCTACCGGCGCCGAAAGCGGGAGGTGCGGGTGGTGGGCGCTTTTTTGCGGTGCAAGGTGGCACGACGAAAGAGCTCGGCGGCGACCCCCTTGGCCTTGCGCGCCCCGTGGGACACCTTCGGCGTGAGGTCGGCCTCGTCGGCCGTCTTCCAATCGTAGAACACCGACAGGTAGCGCAGGAACACCACGGTGAACACGCAGGCGCAACCGGCAAGCACCAGCGGGGCGTTGGCAAAGGCCATGGCGGCGAACACAAGCGCGCCCCCGAAGCCGGCTACCGCGTAGAAGTTCGAGCGCTGGAACACACCGGGCGTCTCCCCCACGCTGATGTCGCGCAGGGCGCCCCCGCCCACGCTGGTGAGCGCGCCCAGGATGACCACCATCACGAAGCCCTCCCCGCAGGCGAAGGCCTTGTTGGCGCCGGCCAGGGCGAACAGGGCCACCGACAGCGCATCGGCGAAGAAGAGCACCTGCCCCGAGTGGCGAAACAGCCCGCGGAAGTAGAACACGAACACAGCCAGCCCGATGCAGATGAGGATGACGTTGGGATACTGCATGAAGTACACGCCGTCGTCCTGCAGCAGAAGGTCGCGGATGATGCCGCCGCCGTAAGCCGTCATGAGGCCGAGCACGATGGTGCCCACGATGTCGAGCTTGCGGTCGCAGGCGAACATGGCGCCGGTGATGACGCCCACCGCCACGCTGAAGAAGTCGGCCCCGAAGGGCACGGTGAGCGCCCCGTCGGCGAAGAGCTGTTCCATGGTGCGGCTTTCGGCCTACTTGTGGTAGTAGCGGTGCTGCTCGTACTTCGGCTCGCAGCACACGTTGATGCCCAAGGTCTTGTACAGCTTCTCGTCGGCCGCCGAGATGATGACCGAGAAATAGGCGTCGCAGCCGCGCAGCTTGTCGATGTTGTCGATGAGCTTCTCCGCCAGCGGGTTGCTCACCGACGAGATGGACAGCGCGAGCAGGGTCTCATCGGAGTGCAGGCGCGGATTGTGGCTGCGCAGATGCGCGGTCTTCAGGTGGCAGATGGGCTCCAGCACGTCGTCGGAAATGACGTACAATTCGTCATCCACCCCCGACACACCCTTGAGCGCGTTCATGAGCAGGGCCGAGGCCGCGCCCAGAAGGTTGCCGGTCTTGCCGGTGACCACGCGCCCGTCGGGCAGCACCATGGCGCCGGCCGGGCCGCCGGTGGTCTCCTCCTTCAGCAGCGCCGCCGAACGGGCCGGCGACAGATTCTGGTTGATGCCCGCCTGATTCATCAGAAGCTCGATCTTCTTCAGGGCCTCCTCGCCCACGCCGGTGCGCTTGATCTCCTCGGCGGTCTGGAAGTAGCGGCGCACGATCTCGTTGTTGCCGGCGGCGCGGCAAGCCTCGTCGTCGGAAATGGCCAGGCCCGCCATGTTCACGCCCATGTCGGTGGGCGACAGGTACGGGCACTCCCCCGCGATGCGCTCCATGGTGGCGCGCAGCACCGGGAAGATCTCCACGTCGCGATTGTAGTTCACCGTGGTCTCGCCGTAGGCCTCCAGGTGGAACGGGTCGATGATGTTGTCGTCGTCCAGATCGGCCGTGGCCGCCTCGTAGGCGATGTTCACCGGATGCGTGAGCGGCAGGTTCCAAATGGGGAAGGTCTCGTACTTGGCGTAGCCGGCCGTCACGCCGCGCTTGTGCTCGTGGTACAGCTGCGAGAGGCAGGTGGCCATCTTGCCCGAGCCGGGGCCCGGGGCCGTTACCACCACGAGCGGGCGCTCGGTCTCGATGTACTCGTTCTTGCCGAAGCCCTCGTCCGAGACGATGTGGTCGATGTCGTTGGGATAGCCCGGAATGGGATAGTGCAGATAGCTCGTGATGCCCATGGCCGTGAGGCGTCGGCGGAACAGATCGGCGTTGGGTTGGTTGGCGTAACGCGTGATGACCACGCTTCCCACCTTGAAGCCCATGGAGCGGAAGATGTCCATGAGGCGCAGCACGTCCTCGTCGTAGGTGATGCCCAAGTCTCCGCGCACCTTCGAGCGCTCGATGTCGTTGGCGTTGATGGCGATGACGATTTCCACCTCGTCCTTCATGGACTGCAGCATGGAGATCTTCGTGTCGGGCAGAAATCCGGGCAGCACGCGGGAGGCGTGGTAGTCGTCGAAGAGCTTGCCGCCGAACTCCAAGTACAGCTTGCCGCCGAACTGGCCGATGCGCTCGCGGATACGCTCCGCCTGCAGCTGGATGTACTTGTCGTTGTCGAAACCTTCGCGCATACGGGCACTCCTTCAATGAACGGGCGGCGGCAATCTAACCGAATCAGTATAGCGCACCGTGCCCCGCCCCCTTCATGGAGATTCGACGGCTTCTTTCGGGCCGAAACGGCAAAGGGCCCGCGCAGCGTGCACCGCGCGGGCCCGAAAAGCACAAAGATCAGAGGGCTCCTAGCACTTGCCCAGCTCGCACTTGAGCTCTTCCTCGTCCTTGATGGACAGCGAGGTCTGCAGAATGTCGCCGCCAAAGGGACGCATGGCCTCGGCGAACTTGTCCTCGGTCATGGAGCTGACCACCATGAACACGGCCGCCTCGTCCTTCTGGGTCAGCAGATTGCGTACGCGGTTCTGGAAGTCCTCGTCCACACCGCGCTTCACGAAGAAGCCCGTAAGCGCGCCGAGCCCCGCACCGATGGCGGCGCCCCAGAAGGGAATGAGGAAGATGAGGCCGAACAACATGCCCCAGAACAGGCCCCACACCGTGGAGTTGCCGATGGGCTGGCCGGGTGTGACCACGTCGAACTTGTCGTTGTCGCGACGGGCGACAACAGCCACCGACTGGAGGTTCACGATGAAGTCGTCGCCGAGGTTCAGCACCTCCTGATAGGCCTCTTTGGCCTTCTCCTCGGTGGGATAGCCCAAAACGAGCAGCGTAGACATAAGCGCGTCCTTTCTCTCGGAAACAAGATTGACGCCCAGTCTAAAGATGACCCTTCCACAAAGGGCTGCGCGCATAGCATCCGTCATCGCGCGATGGATACGCCGTTGTCGGGCTGTCACGCGCCGACGATGCGCCCTTCCCCCATGTTTCGGACGCGTTACATTCTGTGCGCGTTTCGCATTGGAAACATTCGCAGCGCATCATGGAGCAACGTTGGGAGGAGCGGGCTGCCCGTCCCAGCGTATTTTTTTGTTCGGAAGCCCCACGGGCGGAAGGAGCACAGCATGGCCAAGCACATCTTCGTTACCGGGGGCGTCGTCTCGTCGCTCGGCAAAGGCATCACGGCTGCCTCGCTCGGCCAGCTTCTGAAGGCGCGCGGGTACAAGGTGACCATGCAGAAGATGGACCCCTACCTGAACGTGGACCCGGGCACCATGAGCCCGTTCCAGCACGGCGAGGTGTTCGTCACCGAGGACGGCCACGAGGGCGACTTGGACCTGGGGCACTACGAGCGCTTCATCGACGAGAACCTCTCCCGCGAGAGCAACTTCACGCAGGGCTCCATCTACCAGACGCTCATCGCCCGCGAGCGGCGCGGCGACTTCCTCGGTGGCACCGTGCAAGTGATCCCTCACGTGACCGAGGCCATCAAGGAGCGTATCCGCCGCGCGGCCGAGCAGTCGGGCGCCGACATCGTGATATCCGAGATCGGGGGCACCATCGGTGACATCGAGGGCCTGCCCTTCATCGAGGCAGCACGACAGTTCAAGAAGGAAGCAGGGCCGGGCAACGTGCTGTTCGTGCACGTGACGCTGGTGCCCTACATTACGGCGGCCCACGAGGTGAAGACCAAGCCCACCCAGCACTCGGTGAAGGAGCTGCGAAGCCTCGGCGTGCAGCCCGACTTCATCGTGTGCCGGTCGGACCACGCGATAGAAGACGGCGTGCGCGAGAAGATCGCGCTGTTCTGCGACGTGGACACCGACGACGTGCTCGCCTGCCCCGATGCGCCTTCCATCTACGAGGTGCCCATAAGCCTCTACGAGCAGGGCTTCGACATCTCGGCCCTGGCGAAGATGGGACTCGCACCCCGCAAGATCAAGCTTGCGCCGTGGCGCGCCTTCCTGAAGGCAAAGGATGCCTGCGAAGGCGCGTTGGACATCGCCGTGGTGGGCAAGTACGTGAGCCTGCCCGACGCCTACCTCTCCATTCACGAGGCGCTCGTGGCCGCCGGCATCGCCGCGGGGCGCACCGTGAACGTGCATCTCGTCGACGGCGAGGCGCTCGCCGCTGAGAACGCCGCCGGGGTGCTGGGCGCCATGGACGGCATTCTCGTGCCGGGCGGCTTCGGTCAGCGCGCCTTCGAGGGCAAGATCGCCGCGGCCCGCTACGCCCGCGAGAACAACGTACCGTTCTTGGGCATTTGCCTGGGGCTGCAGGCGGCCGTCTGCGAGTTCGCCCGCGACGTATGCGGCTTGGAGGGCGCCACCTCGGCCGAGTTCGCCGACGGTGCCCCCGAAGGCGCGCCTTTCGTCATCGACCTCATGCCCGAGCAGGAGGATGTTGAAGATAAGGGCGGCACCATGCGCCTGGGAGCCTACCCCTGCAAGGTGGTGCCGGGCACCCGCGCCGAGGCGGCCTATGGCGAGCCCATCGTATACGAGCGCCACCGCCATCGCTACGAGGTGAACAACGCCTACCGCGACAAACTGACCGAGGCGGGACTCGTTATAGCGGGACTCTCCCCCGACGACCGCCTCGTGGAGATGGTGGAGCTGCCCGACCACCCCTTCTACGTGGCCAGCCAAGGCCACCCCGAGTTCAAGAGCCGCCCCACGCGCCCGCATCCCCTGTTCAGGGCTTTCATAGAGGCGGCGAAGGCGGGGCAGGACGCAGCGATCCAGTAGGGACGGCAGCGGTGAGCGCCGGAGGGCCCGGGGCCGCTCCGGCGACCTCTGCGCGCCCCTCGGAGAACGCGGCTGTTGAGAAGCAGGTGCAGGCCGCAGGCGCCCGCAGGGGACGGCTTCAGCCGTCCCTCACCGCAAGCGCGCCCAACCATCGACGGAGAGGGCGGCCTAAAGGCCGCCCCTACGAGCACGTCGATGACGAAGAGAGCAGACGCAGCCAATGCGGCTACACCGGTCGCTCGTGGCCTTCCTCGGTGGTGAGAATCACCGGGCCGTCCTCGGTGACGGCCACCGTCTTCTCGAAGTGCACCGAGGGCTTGCCGTCGCGCGTGCGCACCTCCCAACCGTCGGAGCCCTGCACGGTCTTGCGAGTGCCCATATTCACCATGGGCTCGATGGCGAGCACCATGCCGGGCAGAAGTTTCAGCCCCGTGCGGCGGCGCCCGAAGTTCGGCACGTTGGGTTCCTCGTGCATATCGCGTCCGATGCCGTGCCCCACGTACTCGCGCACCACGCCGTAGCCGGCCGCCTCGGCCAGCGACTGCACCGCATGCCCGATGTCGCCCAGCCGCTTCTTCGGCACCGCCTGGGCGAGCCCTTCCCACATGCAGCGCTCCCCCACCTCCAAAAGACGCTGCACCTCGGGCGCCACCGCGCCCACCGGATAGGTCCAGGCGTTGTCGCCCACCCAACCGTCCACGATGGCTCCGGTGTCGATGGAGATGATGTCGCCCTCGCGCAGGCGCACCTTCTTGGAGGGAATGCCGTGCACGATCTGATCGTTCACCGACGCGCAGATGCTGCCCGGGAACCCGCCGTAGCCCTTGAAAGCGGGAATGCCCCCCTCGGCGCGGATGACCCGCTCGGCAATAGCATCCAGCTCGCGCGTGGTAATACCCGGCTCCACGGCCTCGCCTACGCACCGCAACGCGAGGGCCGAAACGCGACCCGCTTCCCGCATAGCGTCTATCTGCGCTGGAGACTTCAACTTCACTGCCATGGCATCACACTTCCCTTTATCGCCCTGTTGCCCTGTCGCGTCCGGAAAACTCTCGCTTTCGCGCTGCGTACCTCGCGTGCGGCGACCCGCTCGCCTGGCCGCCTGAGTTAAAGCAGCACGCGTCCGACCGAGCACTCCCCCGAGCCAACCCCGGATCGCCGAGCAGCGCACCAGCCGAGACAGCACGGAGGCCTATCGTCCCAGCTTCCGCTTCACCTTCTGCACGGCACTGGTAATGAACACCGCCTCGGGCCACCGCGCCGCGATGGGCAGGGCGAAGGTGACCACCAGGGCCACCAAACCGCCGGCCACCAAATAAGCGAAGGCCTGGCCGATGCCACCGTTCAACGGGCCCGCGAACAGGCCCAGGGCCGTCAGCACTCCCCAGCCGGCCAACGCGCCGGCGCCTCCCAGCAAAAGACCGCGCACCAGCGACAGCAGAACGCGCCCCAAACCCATGGGGCCGAAGTGCCAGCGCAGGTAGATAAACGACACCGTGTTCGCCAGCACGTAGGACACGATGGTGCTGGCGGCGATGGCCTCCAGCGTCACCGGCATGCCGTGCTGGTAGGCCCATGCGGCGCCCATGGCCACGGCAATCTGAGCCACCACGGCCAACGAGTAGATAATCGAGAACACGCCCATGCGACGAATGCTGCTGAAGGTTTTGTTCATGTAGGAGTTCAGGCTGTAGAACGGCAGCGCGATGGCCATCACCGCCAGGTAGCGGGCAATCTGGCCGATGGCGTCTTCAGTGAAGGCGCCGATGTGGTACAGGGTGACCAGAGGTGTGGCGAACACCACCAGGTACATGGCGAACGGAATCATCAGGAACAGAATCTGGCGCGTGCCTTCCACCACACCGCGAATGACACCGGTGCGATTGCCATCGGCGTGCATATCGGCCAACTCGGTGAACAGCGACGTGGTCACCGACACCGCGATGAACGAATAGGGGAACGTGAACCACAGGCGCGCGTAGGCGATGACCGAGGGGCCGTTGTCGGCCAGGCAATAAGCCGCGGCGTTCTGCACCGACACCGTGGCGAACGAGCACAACGTGACGAAGATGGCCGGCGCCCCCAGGCGCACCGTGTCGCGCAGAGCCGGGTCGTGCACATCGATACGCGGGCGCAGGCGAATGCCCACCCGACGCAGGGCTGGCAACTGGAAGGCCAGCTGTACCAGGATGCCCAGAGGATTGCCGATGGCAATGGCGTAGTAGGCCAGATTCTGATCGTAGCGGGCAATGAAGGCGTAGCTCACGAAGGCGATGATAACGATGATGTTGTTGAACACCGGCGCAAATGACGACCAGAAATACTCGCGGTTCGCGTTCAGCAGGCCCGACACGATGGCCGATGCGCCGTAGAACAGAATCTGCACGGCGAAGAAGCGGAAGAAGAACACCGACAGGGCCATCTGCTCCTGGTCGGAATAGAAGCTCTGGGTGAAGATGATCTGAGCCGGAAACACCATGCACAGAACCGAAACCACGGTCAGCATCGCCACCACGATAGTCAGCAGATTCGACGCGTAGGCGTTGCCGGCCTCGGGGCCCAGCTTCTTCTTCACCGACAGGTACACCGGCAGAAACGCGGTGACCAGCATGCCGCCGATCACCATCTCGTACAGCATGTCGGGCAGGTTGTTGGCCACCTGGTAGGAGCTGGACACGAAGGTGGAACCCAGGGCAAAGGCCATGGCCCAAGTGCGAGCGAAACCGGTGATGCGGGAGATGATGACGCAGATGCTGATGAGAGCGGCGGAAGCCCCCGCCGACTCCACGCGCGACTCCACCGACTCCACCTCGCCGACGGGCGACGCCTGCTGCTGGGACGGATCGACCAGGGCCGCGGGCGCCGTGCGGTCCACGCCCACATGCGACCCCATCACGGGAATAAGGCCCGTTGCGCCGGGGTCGGGCGGCGGATTCAGCACGGTTTTGTCCACGCCGCCATGACGGCCGCGCACCACTTCGCTCGCTTCCTTCAGCCAGCGGGGGTTGTTGGTGTCGGGCAGCACCGGGGCATCAGAGCCCGTACGGGTACGCTGTGCCCCCTGGCCACGGAAATCTGCAGAGGTCCCGCCAGGTTCGGGTCGCCCAGGCTGCGCCGTCGGGCCCGTGCCGGGATGCTCGCGGGGGATCTCTCGGCGAATATGTCGGGCTCGTTCGAGCTTATCTGGCATGGATGCGCCTCGCACAGGTTCGGGTATAATCGATAATCATAGCAAAGTCGGAAAGTCAGGCCCCATGAACACACTGGTCGTACGCAATAATTCCAATCCCCAGGCCATCGACGCATCACTGCTGCTGGTCACGTATCTGACGAGCCAGAACATTAACGCGCTGGTGGTGGATTCGGCCTCCCTCGGCAACGACCAAGGACGGGCGGCCATTCGGGCCCAGCTGCCTGAAACCTTGGATATGGTCGTGGTGCTGGGCGGCGACGGCACGGTGCTGCACACCGTGCATTTGCTGAACAACCGCCAAGTGCCCATCCTTCCCGTGAACTTCGGGCGCCTGGGCTTTCTGGCGAATGCCGACGGCGACGGCCTCATATCGCTGGTGGCCGAAGCCCTGGCCGACGAGCTGACCGCCGAACGCCGCAGCCTGCTGTCCATCGATATCGCCTGCGAGGGAGAGCCCGACCCCTACGGCGACGACGCGGTGGAGGTGGACTATCCGCAGATCGTCACCGAGGAGGACTACGCGGCCACCATCGACCCCGATGCGGCCTTCGTGGGCGGAACCATGATGCCGCCCGACAAGTTCGGGGTGAACCTGCGCGGTATGGCGGGCATCCGCCGGTTCATCGCCCTGAACGAGATCGCCATCACCCGCGGAGCCCTGGGCCGCATCATCGAGCTTTCGCTGGACATCTCGGGCACACACGTGGCTCGTATGCGCGGCGACGGCCTGGTGGTGGCCACCGCCACCGGTTCCACCGCCTACGCGCTCTCGGCGGGAGGCCCCCTCATCTCGCCGCGTTTCGGCGGCATGGTGGCGGTGCCCTTGGCGCCCCACACGCTGCGCTCGCGCGCTATTGTCACCGACACGAGCGACGTCATCGAGATCACCTTCGACGACACCGAGGACTACCGCGATGCCACCTTGTTCGTCGACGGCGAGATCGTGCCCTTCGAGCATTCCATCGAGAAGCTCTACGTGCAGGTGGCCCCCTTCCCCGTCACCCTGCTGCGTGCGAGCGGCGCCGGCTTCTACGAGCGCATCTCGCGGGACTTCTTCGGCGAATAGCCCCTCTCCTTCTTCAAAAGGAGAAAGGCCCCGCGATCTCGATGATCGCGGGGCCTTGCCTTTGATAGAGAAGCGAGTCGCTACTCGGCAGCCTCGGTGTAGGCGCGGGTCACCGAGGAGTCCACCGGCACGCCAGGGGTCATGGTGCCCGACACGGTCACGGACTTCACGTACTTGCCCTTGGCAGCCGACGGCTTCATGCGCAGAATCTCGTCGTACACAGCACCGTAGTTCTCGGCCAGCTGCTCGGCGGTGAAGGACACCTTGCCGAGGATAACATGGGCGATGCCGTAACGGTCGGCGCGGTACTCCACGCGGCCGCCCTTCAGCTCGCCGATGGCCTTGGCCACGTCGTTGGTCACCGTGCCCAGCTTCGGGTTCGGCATAAGGCCGCGGGGGCCGAGAATCTTGCCCAGACGACCGACCTTGCCCATCTGATCCGGGGTAGCCACGGCAGCGTCGAAGTTGAACTCGCCGGCCTGGATCTGCTCCATGAGGATGTCGGTGCCCACGATGTCTGCGCCGGCCTCCTCGGCGGCACGGGCAGCCTCGCCCTCGGCGAACACGGCCACGCGCACGGTCTTGCCGGAGCCGTTGGGCAGGCTCACGGTGCCACGCAGCTGCTGGTCGGCCTGACGGGTGTCGATGCCGAGGCGGAAGTCGCCGGTCACGGTCTCGTCGAAGTTGGCGGTGGAGATCTCCTTCAGCAGCTCCATGGCCGCCAGCGGGGCCACGGGCTCAGCCGGGATCTGCTTCTCAGCCGCGTCGTACTTCTTGCCATGCTTAGTCATTGAACGTTCCTTTCGTGGTAATGGCGGGCGCTTCTCACCCTTCCACTGTTAACTTACTCGCGATTAATCGACGGCCTTGCCCTGAAGCATCGCGGCCACCTTGCGGCTGGGCACGTACTTCTTCTTCATCTCGCGGCCCTCGATGCGCACGCCCATGGAACGGGCGGTGCCGGCCACGATCTCCATGGCGGCCTCGATGGTGTTCGCGTTCAGGTCGGGCATCTTGATCTCGGCGATCTCGCGCAGCTGATCCTCGGTCAGCGTGCCGGCCACCTGAATCTGCGGGATGGCGGCACCGCTCTTGATGCCGAGCTTCTCCTTGATGAGCACGGCCGCCGGAGGGGTCTTGCACACAAAGGTGAAGGACTTGTCCTCGTAGACGGTGATCTCGACGGGGATGATGGTGCCGGACTGGTCCTGCGTCTGGGCGTTGAACGCCTGGCAGAACTGCATGATGTTGACGCCCTGGGCGCCAAGGGCCGGACCGACCGGAGGAGCCGGGTTCGCGGCACCGGCGGGGATTTGCAGCTTTACAAATCCAGTGACTTTCTTGTCAGCCATCTGTGACTACCTTTCAGATGTATCGACTACTACTTCTCTATCACTAAAAACTCGAGGTTCGCGAGAAGCCCCGGTCCACGCGGGCACAGCCCCTCGAGTCAAAGTGCTTGCAAAATTAGATCTTCGCCACCTGGTCGAACGACAGCTCGACGGGGGTTTCGCGGCCGAAGATGGAGACCATGACCTTCACCTTGCCGGCCTCGGGCATAACCTCGGCCACCGTGCCGTCGAACTCGGCGAGGGGGCCGTGGGTCACCTTCACCGACTGGCCGACTTCCAGGTTGGAGGAGGTCTTCTTGGGGGCCTCGCGGCTCGTGCGCTTCATGATCTTGTTGTACTCGTCGCGGGTCAGCGCCTGGGGGTTGCCCTGGCTGCCCACGAAACCGGTCACGCCGGGCGTGTTGCGCACCGCAGCCCAGCTGCGGTCGTCAAGTTCCATGCGCACCAGCACGTAACCGGGGAATACCTTCTTCTCGCTCTCGACGCGACGGCCGCCCTCCTTGATCTCGGTGACCATCTCGGTGGGGATCTCGATGCCGAAGACGTTGTTCTCCAGGCCCATAGCCTCGATGCGCTGCTCGAGGTTCGACTTCACCTTGTTCTCGTAGCCCGAGTAGGTGTGCAGAACGTACCACTTCTTAGCCATCGATTACGCCCCAATCCCAGAGATCAGCACGAGCAGAGGCGTGATGATCGCGTTGTCGAGAATTGCCACGAAGACGCCGAAGAACAGCAGGGCCACCACGACCACACCGCTCCAACGCAGCACGTCGGTACGGGTCGGCCACGTGACGCGCTTCATCTCGGCCTTCACATCGCGGAAGAACTGGAAGCGCTTCTTCTTCGGCTTCTCATCGGCCTTCTTCGCGGGCTTGCCGCTATCGGAGGACTCAGAGGCAGCATCGGCGCTCTTCTTGAACAGGCCCTTTTTCTCGGGTTCGGCCGCAGCAGCCTGAGCTGCCTGCGGGTTGGCCGCCTCAAGTTCGCGCTCGGCTTTGCGCTGCTGGCGAGCAGCGGAAGCCTTTGCCTTCTGTGTCTTTGATTTCTTAGCCATGGAATTCCTTACAAGACATTCTCTGTCTAATCGCCAAAAAAGCAGCCATTGGCTGCTCACGTAAACAAGCTGGCAGGCCAGGAGGGACTCGAACCCCCAACATGCGGTTTTGGAGACCGCCGCTCTACCAATTGGAGCTACTGGCCTATGCCTGTTTCGAACCTAACCTCTTATCGGGTCTCTTTGTGCACCGTGTGCTTGTTGCACCACTTGCAGTACTTCTTGAGCTCGATACGGTCGGGATTGTTCTGCTTGTTCTTCTTGGTCGTGTAGTTACGGCGCTTGCACTCGGTGCAGGCCAGAGTGACCAGAGTACGCATGAATTCTCCTTTTACCTATAAAACGAAAACGCAGGGTTGATCATACACATGAAACGCAGGAAGGAGAGGGGCTGTTCGGTGAAGGAACAGCCCCTTCCGTCAAATCAATCAGTAAGCTGAACTTACTTGAAGATCTTGGTCACACGACCGGAGCCCACGGTACGACCACCCTCGCGGATAGCGAACTTCAGGCCCTCTTCCATGGCGATGGGGTGAATGAGCTCGCCCTTGATCGTCACGTTGTCGCCAGGCATAACCATCTCGGTGCCCTCGGGCAGGTGAGCCACGCCGGTCACGTCGGTGGTGCGGAAGTAGAACTGCGGACGGTAGCCATCGAAGAACGGGGTGTGACGGCCGCCCTCTTCCTTGGTCAGGATGTAGACCTGGCCCTCGAACTCGGTGTGCGGGGTCACGCTACCGGGCTTGCAGAGAACCTGGCCACGCACGATCTCCTCGCGCTTGATGCCGCGCAGCAGGCAGCCGATGTTGTCGCCAGCCTGAGCCTCGTCCAGCAGCTTGCGGAACATCTCGATGCCGGTGCAAACGGTGTTCTGGGTCTCGCGGATACCCACGATCTCCAGCGGGTCGTTCACGTGCAGCACGCCACGCTCCACACGACCGGTGGCAACGGTGCCGCGGCCGGTGATGGTCATGGTGTCCTCGACAGCCATCAGGAACGGCTTGTCGACGTCGCGGTCGGGGGTGGGGATGTAGTCGTCGACGGCAGCCATGAGCTCCCAGACCTTCTCCTGCCACTCCTTGTCGCCCTCCAGGGCCTTCAGAGCAGAACCGCGGATGATCGGGGTGTCGTCGCCCGGGAACTCGTAGGAGTCCAGCAGCTCGCGAACCTCCATCTCGACGAGCTCGATGAGCTCCTCGTCGTCGACCATGTCGCACTTGTTCAGGAAGACCACGATGTAGGGCACGCCCACCTGACGGGCGAGCAGGATGTGCTCGCGGGTCTGGGCCATGGGGCCGTCGGTAGCAGCGATGACCAGGATAGCGCCGTCCATCTGAGCAGCACCGGTGATCATGTTCTTCACGTAGTCGGCGTGACCGGGGCAGTCCACGTGAGCGTAGTGGCGGGTATCGGTCTCGTACTCGATGTGAGCAATGGAGATGGTGATGCCGCGCTCGCGCTCCTCGGGAGCCTTGTCGATCATGTCGAAGGCGGTGAAGTCCGCGTTAGCGGTGCCGTGGGAGCCATCATTCTCAGACAGGGTCTTGGAGATGGCGGCGGTGAGCGTCGTCTTGCCGTGGTCAACGTGACCGATGGTACCGATGTTAACATGCGGCTTGGAACGCTCGAACTTCTCCTTAGCCATGTTTCATCCTCCTTCAAGGGTGATTGCGAAACGAATTTCAACAAAATAAACGCGCCCAAAAAGGACGCGGTAAATCTAATGGTAGCGGTGACTGGATTTGAACCAGTGACGCCACGGGTATGAACCGTGTGCTCTGACCAACTGAGCTACACCGCCAAGTGGAGCCTGCGACCGGACTTGAACCGGTGACCTCTTCGTTACCAACGAAGTGCTCTACCGACTGAGCTACACAGGCGAGAAATGGTGGGCGCGCTAGGATTCGAACCTAGGTAGGCATAACCAACGGGTTTACAGCCCGTCCCCTTTAACCACTCGGGCACACGCCCATTTCGGCGCTGAATTCATGTGTACTTTTCAAGCTGCCACTCGCTGCTCACGAATCCCGTGAAAAGCGAGCGAACGGAATAATACGCTACGGCAACGAACGTGTCAACCGTTTACACGCCCCCGGGCGTGTCTCCATCATTCCTCCCCAAAATTGCGCTTACCTTATATATAGCTGTCGGGCGCCTCATCTAATTCCCTCCGCGCGTGCTATGATAGGGCAAATTCATCGCCCATGCCCGACGGGGCAGAAGGATATACGCTATGACCGAGCAAAACCATCTGTTGAGCCGCCGCACCTTTGTGGGAGGGGCTGCCGTGCTGGGCGCCTCGCTGTGCCTGCCGGCCATCACTCCCCTTTCGGCCCACGCCGTTACCGCCGCCGAGAAGCAGGCGGAGGCCAGCGCGGCCCTGGAGAAGCTGAACGCCCTCAACGAGCAGTTCGACCACGCCACGGAAACCTACAACGCCGCGCTGATGGATCAAGAGGCGGCCCAATCGCGTATGGACGAGGCCCAGACCCGCATCGACGAGGCCTCGGCGCGCATCGGGGTGCTGCAGGACCATCTGGGCACCCGCGCCCGCTCCATGTACCGCTCCGGGTCCACCACCTTCCTCGACCTGCTGCTGGGCGCCACGTCGTTTCAGGCCTTCGCCCAGAACTGGGACCTGCTGAACGACATGAACGAGAACGACGCCTCCATGGTCAGCGAGACGAAGACCTTGCGCGCCGAGGTTGAATCCGAGAAGGCCGTGTACGAGGAGCAGCGCAACGTGGCCGCCGCGAAGGCTCAGGAGGCCGAGGAGAGCGCCGCCAAGGCCGACGCTCTCGTGCAAGAAGCCCAAAACGTGTACGACTCCCTGTCCGCCGAGGCGGCCCAGCTGCTAGCCGAGGAGGAGGCCGCTCGCGAAGCCGCCGCCCTGGAGGCTGCGCGCCGCGCCGAGGAGGAGGCGGCCCGCCAAGCGGCTGCCGAGGAGGCGAACCGGGGCAATTCGAACTCGAATTCCAACTCCAGCTCCAATTCGAACTCCAGCAGCGGCAACGGCGGCAACAACAACGGCAATTCCTCGTCGGGCAACGGCGGCAATTCCAATAGCGGCAATTCCGGGAACTCCGGCGGCTCCAACTCCAGCAGCTCCGGCTCCGGCTCCGGAAGCTCCAGCTCGGGCAGCTCCAACAACTCCAAGCCCCAGTCGGTTTCCGGCGGTACCGTGGTCAGCCGCGCCCAGGCCCAGCTAGGCAAACCCTATGTGCGCGGCGGCGTGGGCCCCGACAGCTACGACTGCTCGGGTCTGGTGGGCTACTGCCTGACCGGCGAGCACAAGCGCTGGTGCACCACGGGCACCATCGAGGGCTGGACGCGCGTGAGCAACCCCCAGCCGGGCGACATCTGCATCCGTCCTGGCCACACCGGCGTCTACATCGGAGGCGGCCAGATGATCCACGCCTCCACGCCCAAAACCGGCGTTATCGTCGGATCGGTGAAGTCGAACATGTGGTACGTGCGCTACTAGAGCCGACCATCTCAAACGCTTGATAGGAAAAAGGGGAATCCCCGACGGGGATTCCCCTTTTCGTTACAGCTGATCGCAGGCTCGCGAGATGTACGCTTACGCTTCCTTCTCGTGGAACAGGCTCACATACTCCACCACGGCATCGTGCAGGCGGTTCAGGCCCTCGGTATCTTCCACCCACTGATGGGTGAAGGGAGCCTCGGGCAGCGTGAACTTGCAGCTCTCCAAGGCCTGGTACACCTCATTGGGCCCCATGGGCGCCCAACCGTAGCTGCCGAAGGGAATGCCCACGCGCCCGGCCGGCGCCAGCCCGCGCATATAGCACAGGAAAGCCGACACCGTGGGCATCATGGTCTTGTTCAACGTGGGCGAGCCCACGGCGATGTAGCGGGCGGAAAGCACCTCGGCCATGATGTCGGAGATATGGTTCACCTTCAAATCCAACAGGCGCGCCGGAATGCCCATCTCCACGAAGGCCTCGGTGATCTCCACCGCCATGGCCTCGGTGGTGTGCCACATGGAGTCGTACACCACGAGCGCGTACTCGTCGGGCGTGCCCGAACTCCACTTCCGGTACATCTCCAGAATCTCAGGCACGTGGCTGCGCCAGATGATGCCGTGAGCCGGAGCGATCATGTCGAACGTGAGCGGGGCCAGGGCCTTCAGAGCCGCTTCCACGTTCTTGCCGTAGGGCATCACGATGTTCGCGTAGTACTTCTGCGCTTGCACCAGCACCTCGGGCAGCCCCACCTCATCGTCGAAGCGCTTCGAGGAAGCGTAATGCTGGCCGAAGGAGTCGTTGGAGAAGAGGATGCGGTCGTACTCGTCGTAGGTGACCATGGAGTCGGGCCAGTGCACCATGGGCGTCTGCACGAAGGAAAGCGTGCGCTTGCCGATGTCCAGGGTGTCGCCCGTCTTCACGCCCGCCAGGTTCAACCCCTCGCCGTAATGGGCGACCAGACCCTGCACGCCCTTCGGCGCTCCGGTGATGATGGTGGCGTTGGGCGCGATGGCGGCCAGGGCGGGCAGGCCGCCGGAATGGTCCATCTCCACATGGTTCGACACGATGTAGTCGATGGCGGCCGGGTCGACAATGGTGCGGATGCGCTCCACCAGCTCGTCCACGAAGGGCCGCTTGCAGGTATCGATGAGGGTGATCTTCTCATCCAGAATCAGGTAGGCGTTGTAGGTGCTGCCGCGCTCGGTCGTGTAGCCGTGAAAATTGCGCTCGTTCCAATCGACGCCGCCCACCCAGAACACATCCGGCTTGATCTCGACTGCTTTCAGCATAATGTCTCCTCGCCTGTACGGATTACGACAACATGGTAGCTCCAACGCAAACGAGGCACCCTCTGCTCGGGATGCCTCGTTGAGAAATCGTTTTGTCCGCGGCGCCGGAGTGTCCGGCAACGCCCGTGCTCAAGCAATGGCTCGCTCGGCGGAACAGGACATTTAGTCCTGTTCCGTTCGCTGCGCAACCTGCGCGCGGGCACCGCCGGACACTCCGACGCCCCTGCTTTAACGCGCTCGTTACACGTCCAACTCCATATAGGTGTCGAAGTCGTCGGTGACCTCCTTCGAAGGCTCCTTGGTCAGTTTCGACACCACGATGATGACGACGAGCGCCAGCACGAAGCCGGGCAGCAGCTCGTACACGGCGAACCAGCCACCCAGAGGCGCGATGAGGTTCTTCCAGATGACCACCGTGGCCGCACCGGTCAGCATGCCGGCAATGGCACCGGGCAGGGTGGTGCGGCGCCAGTACAGCGAGCACAGCATAAGCGGGCCGAACGACGCGCCGAAGCCGGCCCAGGCGTAGGACACGATGTCGAAAATGGACGAGTTCTGGTCCATAGCCAGGAAAATACCCAGCAGCAGCACGGCGGTCAGGGTCAGACGGGCCACGATCATCACCTGGTTGTCGGTGGCATCGCGCTTGATGAGGCCCTTGAAGATGTTGGTGGCCACGGCCGAACCGGAAATGAGCAGGTAGCTGGACGACGAACTCATGGCCGCCGCGAAGATGCCCGACACCACCAGCCCGCAGAAGAAGCTGGGCAGAAGCATGCGCGACAGCACGATGAACACGCTCTCGGCCGCCGACTGGCTGAGGAACTCGGTGGGAATGACCGCGCGTCCGATAAGGCCGATGCACACCGCCGAGGACAGCGACACCACGAGCCAGATCATGGCGATCATGCGCGACTTCTTGATCTCGTCGGAGTGACGGATGGACATGAAGCGGATGAGCACCTGGGGCATGCCGAAATAGCCGAGGCCCCACGCCAAGCCGCTCACGATGGTGATGAGGCCGTAGGTGCCGGCCGGCCCGAACAGAGGCTCGTTGCCCTCCACCAGCTGGTTGCCCGCCTCATCGAGCAACGGCGTGGCGATCTCGGTGCCCGACAGGAAGCCGGGAATGTTCTGCAGGAACGTGACGGTGTTCTCCACGCCGCCAGCCGCCGTAACGGAACCCACGAACACCGTGGCCAGGGCCAGGAACATGAGCGTACCCTGCACCAGGTCGGTGGTGCACACCGACAGATAACCGCCCATGAAGGTGTACAGGAACACGATGATGGCACCGATGACCATCATGACGCCGTAGTCCCAGCCGAACAGCGTAGCGAACAGCTTGCCCACGGTGACGAAGCACGACGCCGTGTAGATGGTGAAGAACAGCAGAATGATGACCGCCGCAATGGTCATGAGGATGTGCTTCGTATCGTGGAAGCGGTTGCTGAAGAAGTCGGGCACCGTGATGGCGTTACCAGCCTTCTCGGAGTACTTGCGCAGGCGCCGCGCCACGAACTTCCAGTTCAGGTACGTGCCGATGGCCAGGCCGATGGCCGTCCACATGGCATCGGACGCGCCGGTGAAGTAGGCCACACCGGGCAGGCCCATCAAAAGCCATCCCGACATGTCCGAGGCCTCGGCCGACAGGGCCGTGAGCCACGGGCCCAGGCCGCGGCCGCCGAGGAAGTACTCCTCGCTCGACGAGTTGGAGCGCTTGGCGTACACGAAGCCGATGACCACTACTACGACGAAGTAGAGCAGCATGGCGAGTACGACTTGCATATCGCTTTCGATCATGTTTCCCCCTTTTCAGGTTCTTCTTGCGACTCCCCGGGGGTCGGAGTTGGCGGAGGGGCATCGCGCTCAAACAGTCCTCGCTCGGCGGAACAGCCCACCGGACTGTTCCGTTCGCTGCGGAACTCCGCGCGAACCCCTCCGCCAACTCCGACTCCGATCAACCATTGATCGTGCTGAAGTCCCACATTGACGGATATTCCTCCGATCTTCGGGATTATACTTTACCGTACTGGAGTAGGCGGCCGCATCTTGTGCGGGCGAACAGTTTAACGGCGAAAGGATGGGACATGCCGCGCTACGCAGATATGTCGAAAGCGGAATTAGAGGCAGAGCTGGCGCAGGTGCGCGCCCGCTACGACGAGATGGTGGCCCGCAGGCTTTCCCTGAACATGGCGCGCGGCAAGCCGTCGGCGGCCCAGTTAGAATTGTCGCTGCCGATGCTGGACATTCTGGATGCCGCCGCCGACCTGACCGCCGAGGACGGCACCGACTGCCGCAACTACGGCGTGCTCGACGGCATTCCCGAAGCGAAGCGCCTCATGGCGACGCTGCTGGACGATGAGCCCGAAAATGTTATCGTGCTGGGCAACGCCAGCCTCACGGCCATGTACGACGCCATGGTGCGCCTCATGTTGTTCGGCACCCAGGGCTCCACGCCATGGGCCCAGCTGCCGGAGGTGAAGTGGCTGTGCCCCGTGCCGGGCTACGACCGGCACTTCACCATCTGCGAGGCCCTGGGCATCCAGATGATTCCCGTACCCATGGACGAGAACGGCCCGATCATGGACGAGGTGGAGCGCCTCGTGGCCAACGACGCCGCCGTGAAGGGCATCTGGTGCGTGCCGAAGTACTCGAACCCTACGGGCGCCACCTACTCCGACGAGGTGGTACGCCGCCTGGCGGCCATGGAATGCGCCGCCCCTGATTTCCGCATTTTCTGGGACAACGCCTACGCCGTGCACCATTTCTCCGACGATCCCGCCGAGCAGGACGCCGTGCTCGACATCGCCGTTGCCTGCCGCGACGCGGGCAACCCCGATCGCTACCTGAAGTTCGGCTCAACTTCGAAGATCACTTTCCCCGGTGCCGGAGTGGCGGCCGCGGCGGCAAGCCCTGCCAACGTGGCCGAGATCAAGCGCCACATGAACGCCCAGGCCATCGGCCACGACAAACTGAACCAGCTGCGCCACGCGCGCTTCCTGAACGAGGGCGCGGGCCTTGCTGAGCACATGGCGCGCCACGGGGCCCTCATGGAGCCGAAGTTCCGCCTGGTGACCGAACGACTTGAAGCCGAGCTGGGCGGTGCCGGCATTGCCACCTGGACGAATCCGCGCGGCGGCTACTTCGTCAGCTTCGAGGGACCGGCCGGTACGGCGCGTCGCATCGTGGATTTGGCCCGCACCGCCGGCGTGGTGATGACCGGCGCCGGTGCCACCTGGCCCTACGGCGACGACCCCGCCGATTCCAACATCCGCATCGCGCCATCGCTGCCTCCCCTGGAAGAGCTGGACGAGGCCATGGACGTATTCACCTGCTGCGTGAAGCTGGCCGCCCTGGAGCAGTTGCTGGGCGCCTAGCCTCCCCCGCTCGCACAGTATGAAGGGCTCCCCGCGGGGAGCCCTTCTTCGTGGAACATCAGATCACTTGCGCGCGCTTAGTAGCGCACGTACCACATGTTCGACTTCACGCTGGAAATCTTCACCACGTCGCCGGTGTGGGGCGCGTGGATCATCTGGCCGTCGCCGATGTAGACGCCGGTGTGTCCGGGGCGGATGCAGATGTCGCCCGGCTGGGGATTGCTCACGCGCGTCCAACCCTCGATGGTGCTGGTGGTGCACCAGTGGTTGCCCATCTTGCCGGTGAGGCAGTAGCCCACCAGACCCGAGCAGTCGAAGCCGTCGGGGCCGGCGGCGCCCCAGATGTAGGGCTTGCCCAGCTGGGCATAGGCACGATCGACCACGGTATTGCCCGTGACGGTCTGCGGCTTGGAGTTGTTAGAGCTGCCGGAGGGCTTCTTCTTGTCGCTGGAGGACGAGGAACCGCCGCCCGAGTTCGAACCCGAGTTGTTGTTGCGAGACTCCTCCCGCTGGCGCTGGCGCTCCTCTTCCTCGGCCTGGCGACGGGCCTCTTCCTCGGCGCGGCGGGCGGCCTCGCGGGCAGCGGCCTCGCGGGCCTCTTCCTCCTGGCGCAGCAGCTCGGCGGCCTCGGCGGACAGCGAGTCGTACACCGCCTGGGTCTCCTCGACCAGCTTCTCGGCCTCCTTCTTGGTGGCCTCGGCCTCTTCGGCCTTCTGCGCGGCCACGTTGCGCTGCTCCTCGTAGACGGCCTTCTCGGATTCCACCTCGGAGCGCAGGCTCTTGGTCTCCTCCACCATATCGGCGTCGTTCTCGTTCATGTCGTTCAGCAGATCCCAGTTGGAAGCGAACGCCTGGAAGGACGTGGCACCCAGCAGCAGATCGAGGAACGACGAGGAACCGGAGCGGTACATGGAACGGGCGCGGGTGCCCAGATGATCCTGCAACTCGCCGATGCGCGCCGAAGCGTCATCAATGCGGCCCTGGGCCTCGTCCATGCGCTTCTGGGCGGCCTCCTGGTCGCCGAGCGCGGTGTAGTAGGCGTCCGACGCCATGTTCTGCTTCTCCTCAAGGGCGTTCAGCTTCTCGAGGGCGGCGTTGGCCTCGGCCTGCTTCTCGGCGGCCGTAACCGCGTGGGCTTCGAAGGGGGTAACGGCGGGCAGGCACAATGATGCGCCCAGAACAGCGGCACCGCCGACAAAGGTCCGTCTGCTGAGATGGCGTGTATGCTCACTCATATAGTGTATCCTCCTGGGTTGAGCATTGGGTGCGTTTCAGTGCAAACTCGTCTTGGCATAATAGCATGCGGGAAGTCGTCTCCACGTTCCTTCCAAACAGGCTTCACAAGCCACCGCGAGGGAAGAATGACCAGGAAAATCAACATAAGCGACCTGAGCGCCCCCTCATCTGCCGCCGCATACAAGATACAGTAAGTCATGCTTCCAGATAACGTTTCGGCTCCACCCGTGGCATCGGACCGCGAGCGGCGCAAAGACCGGCGACAATCGGCCGCCATCGCGCGCGGTACAAGGAGTATTTCGTGAAGCGCCGAGGGCGCGCGGCGGTTTCTGCTATGATTTTGGTCGTTGTGCCATAGCCCCATCAGGAGGAACGAATGGAATACAAGGAAGAGGATTTTCTGCCCGTCATCCTGGGCGGCGACATCACGGCCTACAGCCTCGCCCGCACCTTCCATGAGGAGTACGGCATTAAGTCGCTCGTGGTCAGCCAGGTGTCGTCTCATATGTGCGCCGATTCCACTATCCTCGACAACGTAATCGTGGAAGGCATGGAAAATCTGGACGTGTTCCTGCCGGCTCTGGCCCGCATTGCCGAGGAGCATCCCGGCAAGAAGCTGATCCTGATGGCCTGCGGCGACTGGTACGTGCGCCTCATTGTGGAGAACCGGGCCGAACTGGAGAAGCACTACATCCTCCCCTACATTCAGGAGGATCTGCTGAACCGCCTGGTGCTGAAGGACAGCTTCTACGCCATCTGCGACGAGGTGGGCGTCCCCTACCCGCGCACGGCCTACTACCACGTCGACCAAGAGCCCGCCGACCTGGAGCTGCCCTTCAACTTCCCCGTGGTGGCCAAGCCGGCCTCGTCGGCGGCCTATCACTACGCCCAGTTCCCCGGCAAGAAAAAAGTGTTCTTCCTGAAGACCCGCGAAGAGCTGGAAGAGGTGCTTTCCAACCTGCGCACCTCCAACTATCAGGATGCCTTCCTCATTCAGGAGTTCATTCCCGGCGACGACACCGCCATGCGCATCCTCACCACCTACTCCGACCGCACCGGCAAGGTGCGCCTCGCCTCGTTCGGCCAGACGCTTTTGGAAGACAAGCGCCCCATGGCCGTGGGCAACCCCGTGGCCATCGTGAACCGTGTGGACGAGCAGATCGTGGCCGAGGCCGTGAAGCTGCTGGAGTCGGTGGGCTACACGGGCTTCGCCAACTTCGACATCAAGACCGACCCGCGCGACGGCAGTCACCGCTTCTTCGAGATCAACACGCGTCTGGGCCGCAGCAACTTCTACGTCACCTCCAGCGGATTCAACACCGTGCGCTGGATTGTGGACGACCTGGTGCGCCACAAGGAGTTCGACGGCGAGATGGTCATCGCCGACAACACCGACTCGCTGTACACCGTAGTGCCCGAGAGCGTCATTCTGGACTACGTGACCGACCCGCAGCTGCGCGCCGAGGTGAAGCGCCTGTTCGCCGAGGGCAAGGCCCACGACCCGCTGGACTACGACGCCGAGAAGAAGTTCCTGCGCCGCATCTACCCGCGCATCTTCGCGCGCAAGCAGCGCAAGGCCTTCACCGAGGCCTTCGCCAACAACCAGGCGGCGGAGTCGCTGCAATGAGCGAGGCCCCGGCGCATCTCGTAGGCATTCTGGGCGGCGTGGGCCCGGCGGCCACCGTGTACTTCGAGCAGCGGCTCGTGGAACGCACGGACGCCGACCGCGATCAGGACCATGTGCGCACCCTGGTGTTCAACGACGCCTCCATCCCCGACCGCACCGCCTTCATCCTGGGCGAGAGCGATGTGTCGCCCGTGGGTCCTTTGCGCGCCTGCGCCCAAACCCTCGAGCGCTGCGGCTGCGATGTGCTGGCGCTGCCCTGCAACACAGCCCACTACTTTTTCGACGACATCCAGGCCGCCGTGGACGTGCCCATCGTGAATATGGTGCGCGCGACCATGGAACACCTGGCCCACACCGGCCATCGCCGCGTGGGCGTGCTGGGCACCATCGGCACCATGCAGGTGGACATCTTCGGCCGCGAGGGCGCGCACTGGGGCGTGGACTGCGTATATCCGTCGCTGCCGGTGCAGCAGCGCGTGAACGCCATCATCTACGACGAGGTGAAGGCCGGGCGCCCTACCGATCCCGCCGCCCTGGACGAGCTGGCCGACCTGTTTGCCGACGAGGGCTGCACGGCCCTCATCCTGGGGTGCACCGAGCTGTCCTTCGCCTTCGGCAGCGACGCCGCCCACCACCGCATAGCCGTGGTCGACCCGCTGGAAGTACTCGTCGAAGCCGTCATCACCCACGCCGAGCGCCCTTTGCGCGGCTAGTCGTCAGGCGTCTCGATCATCGATTCGTCGCCGAGGCGATAGCCGGCACGCCAGACGGTTTGCAGATAGCGCGGCTTGGCCGGATCGTCTTCGATCTTGCCGCGAATCTTACGCACGAACACGGCGATGCTCGCCGCATCGGGGGCATAGGCCTCACCCCACACGTTCTCGATGATATCCTGGGCTGAGAACACCTCGCCCACATGGTTGGCCAGAAAGGCGACGATCTGAAACTCCTTCGGGGTAAGGTTGACGTAGTTCCCGTGCACCAGCACCTCGTTGCGCTTCAGGCGCACCTCCATATCGCCCAGCCTCACCACCGACCGATTGCGACGAGGCTCCTCGGGGGCCGCCTGCAAGCGAGCGCGACGCAGCTGGGCCTCGATGCGCATGGCCAGTTCCTGGCTGTTGAAGGGCTTGGCTATGTAGTCGTCGCAACCGGCGGCGAACCCCACGCTCTTGTCCACGATATCGCTTTTCGCCGACAGCATGATAATGGGCACTCGGGTATCGCGCTCGCGCAGCTGGCGGCACAAATCGAACCCGTTCACCTCGGGCATCATCACATCCAGAATGACTACGTCGGGCTGTTCGCGCTCGAAGGCCTCCAGGGCCAAAGCGCCGTCCAACACCGCAAAGCAGGTATGCCCGGCCCGCTCCACGATCTTGCGCACCGCCTCGCAAATGTCGCGTTCGTCATCGGCAATCAATATCTTCATCGTCCACCTCTTCCAGCAACTCCACCGGCAGATTCACCGTGAAGGTGCTGCCGCGTCCCTCCTCGCTTTGCACCGACACCGTGCCACCCAGGGCCTCGGCCGTCTTCTTCACCAGGGAAAGCCCCAACCCGCTGCCGCGATACTTCCGGGAAATGGAGGCGTCGGCCTGCACGAAGCGATCGAAAATGCCTTCCAGGCGATCGGAAGCAATGCCGATACCCGTATCCGCTACCGTGAACACCAGCCGTGCGCCCTCGCTCTGAAACGTCGTCTCGAAGCGCACGTTGCCGCCCGCATCGGTGAACTTCACCGCATTGCTCAACAGATTGCCCAGGATCTTCTCCATCTGGGCCCAATCGCCCCGAATGAGGGGGACATCGGGCGACACCTCGAAGGATACGTCCACCCCCTTGCGCTGGGCCACCGGCTCGATCGCGCCCACTACCGCCGCGGCCAGGTCCACCGCGTCGATTGGCTCGCGTGCCACTTCCACGGCACCCGATTCGACGCGCACCATGTCCAGCGCGTTGTTCACCATCTCCAACAGCACCTGACTTTGGGTCTTTATCTTCTCCAGGCACTCCCGGCTCTCGCGGCTATGCTCCTCGCCCGAGGTCTCCCACAGATCCACGAAAGCCAGAATGGAGGTGAGGGGTGTGCGCAGCTCGTGGCTCAAAATGGCCACGATGTTGGTGCGGTACTCGTTTTCCTGAGCCAGCTTGCCGTTCGTTTCCTCCAAAAGCGCGTTGGCGCGTGCCAGGGCCTCCCGCTGCTCCTCCAACATCTGGTTGGTCTCGCGGTACAGGCGCGTGCGCATGTCCACTTTCTCCTCCAGGGTGGTGTACAGCGATTCCAACTCGCCTGCCATCGCCTTCACGCCGCGCGTCAGCTCGTCAATCTCGCGCACATGGCCCGTTTCGGGCACGGGTGCCCGAAAATTTCCCCGACCCATCTGTCCCACAGCCATCTTCAGGCCGGCCAGTGGGCCGGTTACCCGGCGGCGGAAGAACAATAGGCTCGTACCGAACGTCACAGTGAGGAACAGCACGAAGAACCCGATGATGAGCAGCGTGTTGCGGTTGATGCCCGCCTGGTACAAATCGGTGGGCATGCTGATGCTGACGGCCCCGCCAATATCCCCCACTTGCAGGCCTTCTTTGGGAAAGCCCGTCACGTCCAGCTCGCCTGCCGGGCCACCGTGGCAATCCAGGCAGCTCTCAGTCAGATAGATGGCGCCCACGTAGCGGAACTCCCGCTTGCCCGCCTCGTTTTCCACGAAGCCGGTATACTCCGACACGCCCTCGTCGTAGAAGGCATCCAGGGCAGCCGATTCGAACGCGTCGGGCTCGTCCAGAGCGTTGCGGGGATCGAGGCGCGTATAGCGCAGCACGTACTGGTTGTCGGTGCTCATGGTGAACAGCTTGCCCACCGATTTGCCCACCAGCGAGCAGTACAGCCCCTTGAAATTGTAGGACCCGTCGCGGTCGTAGTTGATATTAGGCTGCTCGTAATCGATGAAGTCCCAGGTGGCCCGCACCGATTTCTCCAGCACCCGGGCCTCGGCCAGCATCTGGGCTTCCATCTGCCGCGATTGCTCGCGGTACGACAGCTCGCCGAACAGGCCGATAAGCACCACGGCCACCACCGTCATGAGAACGATATAGCGCACCACCAGAGGACGGCCTTGGTGCGCTTTCCCCTCCCCCATGCATGCCTCCCGAACAATCGACCGCATTCCGATGACACCTTGTCAGCCTACCCCCAAACCACAGCGGGCCGCAAGCCCGAATCGGGCTTGCGGCACCGCACGCGGGAGGGTCGCCGAACTACAGCGTGATGGGCACGCCCTCGTCTTCCATGGCCACAGCGCGGGCCCGAATCAGCGTGTGCGACCCCGTGGTGTCCTCGCCAATGACAGACAAGATGCTCACCAGGTTGTCGCCGTACTTCTCGCGCAACTCGTCCACATCGCCGAAGTCGAGGGCACGGTAGGGACAAGCCTCCACGCACGCGGGAAGATATCCCGCCTCGCGCCACTCGGAGCAGGCGTCGCACTTCACGGACAAGCCCGACACCTCATCGATCTGCGGATGGCCGAAGGGACAGGCCCCCACGCAGCTAGAGCATCCGATGCACGCCTCGGCGTCGCGCACCACCGCACCGTCCTCGGTCTTGGTAAGGGCGCCGGTGGGGCATTTCGCCATGCAAGCCGGCGTTTCGCAGTGATTGCAGGAGGCCGACACATGGTACATCTTCACAGCCGGGAAGCTGCCCACCTGACGGCTCGCCACCTTCCGCAACACCGGGCCCACGCCCAGGCGGTTCTTGTCCTTGCAGGCCACCTGGCAGGTTTTGCAGCCGGCGCAGCGCGTTTGGTCGAAATAGAAACCGATCTGTGTCATGAGTGCCCCCTTAGCCCACGTTCACGATTCGCTGGGGCAGCTCGCAGTCGGGCACCAGCGCCTCGCCGTCGTACTTCTCGAAGTTGCAGTTGTAATTGTTGTAGCCCGAGGTGCCCATGCCGCTGGTCACCGAGCCGCACAACATGTTGTCCATACCGGCGCGGTCCACGCCCTCGTCCTCGTCGTAGTCCATCCAGGCACCATGGGGCAGGCCCACGCAGCCGGGCATGAGAATCTCGGTCACCGAGGCAGTGCGCAACGTGGAGCCGTGGGCGTTGTACACGCGCACCGTGTCGCCGTCGGCCACGCCTCGGGCCGCCGCGTCAGTCGCGCTGATGAACACCGGATTCGGCCACGCCTCGCGCAGCCAGGGTGCGTTGTCCAGCACAGGATGGGCACGGCGCAGGTAATGCGGGTTGTACACGATGAAGGGATACTCGCTGGGCGCACCGCCCACCGCACGATCGGCGAACATGCCCTCACGACCCTCGGGTGCCTCCACATAGGTGGGATAGGGCTTGAACGTGCCATCGGGGCTGTAGCCCATGGAGTTCAACGTGTCGGCCTTGTACTGGCAGTAGATTTCGAACTTGCCTGACGCGCTCGGCCGCGGATTGGCCTCGGGGTCGGCGATATAGTCGGCATAGCCGATGTAGCCATAGCTGTCGCCCTCCGAGCGCCTGACGGTAAAGCAGCCGTCAGAGAGGAACTTGGCCAGCTCCACGGCGCCCTCCTGAGGCTCGCCCTCGCAGCCCCACTGGTCGATGTCTTCCTGGGTTACCGTAACCAGCGGCACGTACTCGCCCGTCTCGTCCATGTAGCCGGCGCCGAGAATCTGGTTGAAGAACTGCTGCTTCTCGCTGAGCGGCCACATCTCCGCCGTGGGAAGACCCAACCGATCGGACAGCATCATGCCGATCTCCTGATCGGTCTTGGCCTCGAACAGCGGATCAGTCACCTGGGTGTATACGATCACGGTCTCGCGACTGCGCTGATGGCCGGGGAAGCCGCCCACACGCTCCCATTCCGTGGTGATGGGCAGCACGATGTCGGCGTACTTGGCCTGGGCGTTGAAGAAGTGGCTGGAGCAGGTAACGAGTTCCATCGAGCGAATGGCCTCAATGGCCGTAGTCGCGTCGGGCGTGCACTGCACCATGGAGCTTCCCTCGAAGGAGAGGTACTTGATATCGGCCTGCTTGATGTCTTGTGCGTGGAATTCCTCTGAATAGGCGAAGCCTGTGCTGTTGAATGAGCCGTCTAAAATGCTCTGCCACAGAAGCGGCGCGGAAATGCTGTCGGTGATGGGGTTCTCCACCCAAGCCCCGCCCGAATCGCCATAGTAGGCAAGCTCGGGCCCGTTGGTGCCGGCAAAGGTCTTGTAGGCGCCACCACAGGCATGGCCCGACTTCCCCATGTGGCCGCCCATGGCACCCACGGTCATGAACAGCTGGGGAACGTTATCGGCGCTGGAGCAGCGGGCCAGGGCGTAGTTGTGCAGCAGCATGACGGCATGATCCTTGCCGATGGTCTCGGCAAACCACTTGATATCGTCCACCGGCGTGCCGCAGATGACGCTCGCCCACTCCGCCGTCTTGGGCGTGCCGTCATAGGCTCCCATCAGGTAGTCCTTGAAGTTCTCGTCCAGCTTGGCGTCCGCCGGCATGTGCGCCGCATCGAAGCCGACGCAGTACTTGTCGAGAAACTCCTGGTCGACCACGCCCTGCTGGATCATCTCGTAGGCAACACCGAGCAGAAACGCCGTATCAGTTCCGGGATACACCGGCACCCAGCGGGCGTCGAAGTAGGCGGCGGTGGCGTTGTAGGAAGGACCGACGTACACGAACTGCACGCCCGCGTCCTTCGCCTCGTTGAAGTTGTTCATGGTGGAACCGCCCGAAGACCACGCAGAATTGCCGCCCATGAGCACAATGGTCTCGGCGTTCTTGTTGTCGAAGCGGTCGTTCGTCTCGCCCAAATCGCAACCAGGCAGGCCCAGCGAGGTCATGTTGAAGGCATACACGCCGCACGAGCTGGTGTCGGAAATGGAGATGTAGCCGCCCATTTTGGCCAGCACCGTGTCCACGCCGGGCCCGTAGTTCGCGATAACCGCGCGCGGGCCGTAGGTGCCGTAGATACGCTCCACCTCGCCGGCGATGAGGTCGATGGCCTCGTCCCAGCTGATACGCTCCCATTCGTCGCGGCCGCGCAGATCGCCGTGGGAGGCTTCGCCGCCGCCAGGCTGCCAGCTCTTGCGCTTCATGGGGTACTTCAGGCGGTCTTCGCCGAAGCATTGCTGCTGCTGGGAGCGTCCGCGCGGGCAACCGCGCTGCTGCAACCACTCGAAGCTGTCCTCGTGCGAGGTGTCACTGCCCTGGCGCACGGGCTTGCCGTCTTTCACCAGCACGCGGTTGACGCAGCGGCCACCGCAGTTATGCCAGCAAGCCGCCGATATCCACGTGCCCCCGTCGACGGCGCCACCGTCGGTGGCAGCCAGCTCCCCATCGCCTGCTCCTTGCGGTGTACAGGCCGCAAGGGACGCGAACGCCCCGGCGGACACAGCCGCAGCGGCGCTCCCCTTCAGGAACCGGCGGCGGGTCAGGGCACCGGATTTCAAGACGTTGCGAGAATCGCTCATTGCATCCCCCTCATTCCATCTTATCGACTGCGGCCGACCGTACGCGACCGACCTCTGACAAGATCAAATATACGGAGCGAAATTTCCCGCCACAAGATACCACGAAGGTAACCTCCGTGGTAATCCAGTAAGGTCGATTACCAGCTGGTAAGAATTGGAGGGACCCGTCTTACTTTTAAGGCTATCGAGGGTGGGATTGACCGCCACATCTGAGAGAGCGACTTTGCATCATGCGCAAACGCATCAAGCCAAGCTGCAAAAAATAAAAGGGAGGATGTCTCAAAAAAGAAAAGGGCGGGGCACCGGGCAAATCGGGAGGGAGGGGGGATGAATCTGTCCGGTACCCGCCTCAAGTGGGATTATACAGACTTGCGAACGGTTTGTCTCAGCTTTGAAAAGGTTCACGAAAGGGTCACAGGTTGCTCCCTCGCACCGCCTCTTCCCTACCTCGAAAACCACGGACAGACAAACCGGCGACGCGTCCTGAATCAACCTCCGCCCAGGATAATTTTCGTTGCTGCACATTCCATCCTGTGGTACGGTGATAGCAGAGGGAGATAGTCGTTGTAATCGATCTATCTATTTTGGAGGAACCTTATGCGATTTATCGTAGCCCTCGTGTTGTCTTTTGCCCTTATTTGGGCATGTGCTAAACCCCTGAAAAAGCATCCCGCCCCGTTCTACGTGGGCGCCATCGCGCTGGTGGGCCTGTACATTTGGGGTACGTCCGTCGGTGTTCGCGGCGAGATGTGGTCGATGTTCCAGCCGCTGATGCAGCGCTGCGCCCTGGCCTTCCTGCTGTTCTCCATCGTCGTGTTCGTGGGCGTGCTCGGCGAGAAATCGGCCCTGCGCGTGCGGCTGATGCCCATTCGACGCCAGCTGTCCATTCTGGGCTGCATTTTCGCCGCGGGGCACATCGTGTTCTACGGGTCTTCCTATGTTCCGCGGCTCAGCAGCGCTTTCAGCGGCAACCTCGCCTTTTCGCTAGGGCTGGCGGCGCTTATCACCGCACTCATGGCGGTGCTGTGCGTTACCTCGTTCCAAATCGTCAAGCACGGCATGAGCGCGGCGGCCTGGAAACGCGTGCAGCGCCTCGCCTATCCCTTCTACCTGCTGATGTACGTGCATTTGGCTCTGCTGCTGATGCCCAGCGCCCTGGCCGGCAACCAGGTGGCCGTCATCAGCATCGCGGTGTACTCCGTTATCGTGAGCGCCTACGCGGTGCTGCGCGTGGCCAAGGCGCTGGGCGATCGAGCCGGCAGCACCGCTGCCGCCCGCACCGCCGACCTCGACCTGGAATCGGCCGCCGCCTAACATTCCCCACCGACTGAAAACGCAGGGGCCTCCCACGAAGCCCCTGCGTTTTCGGGATGAAGCAACTCTATCGCTTCCCTGCCCTGCCATTCTCCTCGCAAGCCGCTCTTCTGATGGCCTCCCTCAGCTCCCCGACCAGAGGCTTCTCGGGAACACCCAATTTGCTCGCCAACCCCAAGGGCAAGGTAAAGGAATCCTCCTCCGTCAGCGGCACGTACGCAATGCCCTCGTGGGGCATCTCGGCATTGTGCGCCGGCGAGAAATCAACCCCTCGGCCCGATCTCACGAACTCGCGCGCGTGATCGAGACTGAAGGGCACCGGGGCATAACGCGGCGCCAGCCCGTAACGGGCAAACCCTTCCACGATGCGATGGTAGGAAATGTTCAAGTCGGGAACGGGAAACAAATCTACCTCGGCCAAATCAGCAAAACTAATCGCTTGACGCTCGGCCAGCGGATGGGACGCGGGTACCGCCACCAGCAAGCTGCCCTCGGCTATTTGCTCGAACTCGAACACCGATGGATCGGGACGCCCCACCACAAAAGCCATGTCCACCGAACCACGCTCGACGGCCGCCAAGCAGGAATCGCTCGTTAGCTCGAAAACGCGCAGATCCGCCCCGGCATGGGTCGCCCTAAAGTCTCTGAGTGTAGCCAGCGTGAAACCCGTCCCCTCATCCTGCAGGCTGGCCGTGGCGTAGGCAAAGGCTACAGCGCCATGGGTGCTTTCCTTCCACTGAGCGGCGAAAGATTCAGCAGAGCGAGCCGCCTCAAGCACTGCCACGGCCTTAGGTAAAAACGCACCGCCAAAGTCGGTCAGCTGAATCCCCTGGCGACGGCGGTGAAAAAGCGGCATTCCAAGCTCCCCCTCAAGCGCCGCCACCGATGCCGACAAAGTCTGTTGCGCAACAAAGGCGCTCTTAGCCGCCGCCGAGAACGAACCTGCTTTCGACGCCAGGCAGAAATACTCGATTTGTCGCAAATCCACAGGCGCTCCTCTCCCCTTTCCCGTCTATGATACCTTCTCGCGCGCTGCCGTCCAACACGCAAAAGGGCGCCACCCGAAGGCAACGCCCTTCCGTGAAGGGGAGGCACAATAAGCCAAGCCGATCCTGCAGTGAAGTCAGCCCCGAGTTCGCAAGCTAACCCTGGGCGGCCGTCACGCCGGCCAGATAGCCCGAACCCACGCAGAATCCCTGGGCCGAGCCGCCCTCGAAATAGGGTACAGCCCAGAAATCCCCGTCCACACCGGCCACGAACAGACCGGGAATGGGGTTGGCGTCAGCGTCCACCGCACGGCAGAAGCCATCGGTCTTGATACCGCCCAGCGTCACCCAGGCGGCAATGTCCAATTCCACGACGTACAGCGAGCCCGTGTCCACCGCGCGCAGGAACTGCTCTTCCTTGAACATCTCCTCGTCGACCCCGGCGGCGCAATAGCCGTTGTAGGTCTCCACCGTGGCAGCCAGGTGCTCCATGCCGCAGGCTTCGCCCAAGGCCTCGGCGGTGTCGGCCTTCCATATCCAGCCCTCGTCGATACCCTGCTTCACCATGTCGGGCAGAGCGGTCAGCGTCTTTCCCATGAAGCCCATCTGCACGCCCGGGGCCATGTTGCCGAAGGCGTCTTCCGAGATGAAATCCATGATGGGCGTCGTGGCGAGCGCGTCGATGAGCCCGTCGTCGATCACCATGTAGTACACGCCCTCGCGCAAAAGCGGTTCGCCGCAGTACATGGTGTGCTTGGCCATAGTGCCCTCGTCCATGAAGCGCAGACCCTGCTTGTTCACCATCAAACCGCCGAACAGAGGCAGGCTGAACACGGGCGTGGCGTTGCAGTCCTCCAGGCTCACGAAGCGCGCGCTCGATTTCATGTTGCAGGCGCCCGACTCGTTGATAGACGTGCTGAAGTTCTTGCCCATCTGGGCACCCGCCGACTGGGCCAGCTTAATGCCCGCGCCGTCGTTGTACTGGTTACCGGTACCATACATGACCGAACCGGAATAGTACTCGCGCAGCATGTCCTCGTTCTGAATAAAGCCGCCTGTGGCGACGATGACGTTTTTGGCCTTCACGTCCACCACCGAGGAGCCGTCCTCGTAGCGCACGCCCACCACAGCGCCGTCCTCAATCAAGAGGTTGGTGACGTTGGCATCCCAGCGGGAGTCGACGCCGAACATGTCCAGCATCCCTTGCAGGGCCTCGGCGCGCTCGGCTCCGCTGGTCGCGTAAATATGGCCGCCGCGATTCAGCATCAGAGTGTTCTCGTCGGCGCCTTCGAAGGCGAACATGAAGGGCACGCCGCCCTCGATCATGAGATCGATGCCCTTGCCCGAGGCCGGCAGCACGTTGCGCAGCAGCGGAGCGTTGGTCTGGTAGTGCGTGCCCGTCCAGATGAAATCGAACATGTCCTTGGTCGTCAAGTGGTTGTCCCACTCAAGCTCGGGACTCGATTCCACGGCCCACACACCCGATACCATGGAAGCATTCGTGGCGCCCATGGATGAGGAGCGGTCAAGCCCGATGACCTTCGCCCCCTCCTTCGCGGCAGCAGAGGCAGCCACCAGGCCGCTGGTGCCCAGACCCACCACCACGACATCGCACGTCTCCTCTGCATCGGCCGGCGGCAGCTCTTCGATGGCCGGAGCATCCGATGCGGCCTCTTCCGTATTCCCCGCCTGCGGGGCGCAGCCCGCCAGCCCCAGTGCCGCCAGACCCGCGGCGCCCAACGCGCCCAGGCCTAAAAACGAACGACGGGACATACCCTCGCTGATAGCCTCTTCGACAATGCCCTTCTCCTCGGTCATGGGAGCCCTCCTTCAATCGGTTTCTTTTCCCATAGCCAAGGTTACCAGCGTCAATACGCCCTGTATAACAAAGGCCGCCGAGGCTCCCTCAGGTTTTATTTGTATCCGAGTGGGACGCCGCCGCCTTTCGCACCTCCAATCGCGATCTGGAGGCACCCAACGCCGAAGACCCCGTTCATCCACCCCTCACCCCCCCTTCGGCCGTCAATGCGGCAGGCAGCGCGTGAAGTCCCTGCGTTTCGAGATGACGCACAAGCGCAGACATCGGGGCGCCGTCGCCACCAATGGCCAAAAAACCAACGTTGTCTAAGGCTTTCTCACTCTATGAGCCAAATAATGGTCAATCAAACGAAGATCTATACGCGTTCTCCGGAACGGTTCGGGAATTTTCGCAAGTTTCACCTCTTCTGAAGGCGAAAAACCAGCCAGCAGCACCAAGTCGGTTCGTTTTTTCTTATAAACGTATCCGTTTTTGGCCACAACCGGCCTCTTGGTCATTAAAACACTTATAAATCTGTGCGTATTTGACCACCATCACCCATAGAGAGGACTACAGGAAGGGAATACAGGGCAAAAAAGGGGGTCACAGGGCAAGGGGGGTCGCAGGACAGGGGGATCAGGGGGGTCGGAGGACAGGGGGATCAGGGGGGGGTCGCGGGGCAAGGGGTCGGGGGAGAGCCCAGGGCAAGGAGGTCAGAGGGGCGCGGGGGGCGAGGGGGATCACGAGACAAGGGGGTCTCAGGGCAAAAAAGAGGGGGCTGGACTAAATCCAGGTCCCCTCCTCCATTGAACGATACCGGTCGAACCAAGCCGTTCGAACAACCTGATTCCTGAAACGCGTTATTCAGCGGCGTAGAGATCCTTCAGCTTCTGCAGGTGATCCCAGCGGTCCATGGCAGCCTGCTCGTTCTCGGCGAACAACTCGCTGGCACGCTCGGGGAACTCGCGGGTCAGGCGGCTGTAACGAGCCTCGTTCATGAGGAAGTTCTGGTACTCGCCCTCTACCGGCTCCTTGGAGTCGATGACGAGCTTCTTGCCCGGCGCACCCTCGGGGTTGAAGCGCAGCAGGTTCCAATAGCCGCAGTCCACGGCCTTCTTCATCTCGGTCTGGCAGTTGGCCATGCCGCCCTTGATGGAGTGCATCTCGCAGGGGCTGTAGCCGATGATGAGCGAGGGACCCGGATAAGCCTCGGCCTCGGTGATGGCCTTGATGGTCTGATTCAGGTTCGCGCCCATGGCGATCTGCGCCACGTACACGTAGCCGTAGGTCATGGCGATCTCGGCGAGGCTCTTCTTCTTCACATCCTTGCCGGCGGCGGCGAACTGCGCCACCTGGCCGAGATTCGAGGCCTTCGAGGCCTGGCCGCCGGTGTTGGAGTACACCTCGGTGTCGAACACGAACACATTCACGTCCTTGCCCGAGGCGAGCACATGGTCCAGGCCGCCGTAGCCGATGTCGTAGGCCCAGCCGTCGCCGCCAAAGATCCAGACGGACTTCTTGGTCAGATACTCCTTGTTGGCCAGGATGCCCGCAGCAAGCTCAGCCACCTCGCCAGTGCCCTCGGCCGCGCCCTCCAGGGCCGCGATGTAGGCCGCTGCAGCGCCCTTGGAAGCCTCGGCGTCGGTGCGGACCTCAAGCCAAGCGCGCGCCGCATCGGCCAGCTCGCCGGCCGCGCCTCCGCACTCGATGAGGGCCTCGGTGTCCACGACCACCTTGTCCTGCACGGCCTCGTAGCCCAGAAGCATGCCCATGCCGTGCTCGGCGTTGTCCTCGAACAGCGAGTTGCTCCACGCCGGGCCGTGGCCGTCGGCGTTCACCGTATAGGGCGACGTAGCCGCCGGGCCGCCCCAAATGGACGAGCAGCCCGTGGCGTTGGCGATGTACATGCGATCGCCGAACAGCTGGGTGATCAGGCGCGCGTAGGAAGTCTGGGCGCAGCCGGCGCAGGAACCGGAGAACTCCAGCAGCGGGCGCTTGAACTGGCTGGCCTTCACCGAAGTACCCTCCAGCTCTTCCTTGCGGGCAACCTCGTTCACGCAGTAGTCGAACACCGGCTGCTCATCCAGCTCGTCAGCGATGGGCTGCATGGCCAACGAGTCGGTCGGGCACTGGATGACGCACAGGCCGCAGCCCATGCAGTCGAGCGGCGACACGGCCAGCACGTACTGCATGTCGGCGCCCACCTTGCCCTTCACGGGGATGTGCTTGGTCTGAGCAGGCGCTGCCGCCATCTCGGCGTCGGTCAGCGCGAAGGGACGGATGGTGGCGTGCGGGCACACGAACGCGCACTGGTTGCACTCGATGCAGGTGTCGGGCGTCCACGACGGCACCGACACGGCCACGCCGCGCTTCTCGTAGGCCGCCGCACCCAGCGGGAACTGGCCGTCCTCGTAGCCCACGAAGGCAGACACGGGCAGCGAGTCGCCGTCCATGCGGCCCACGGGGAACATGATGTCCTCCACCAGCTTCACCGTCTCGGGACGGCCCTCGATGGTCACGGCCGCCGTCTCGTCCTGGGCGTCCTTCCACGACGCGGGCACCTCGACGCGCACGAAGGCCGTGGCACCGGCATCGATGGCCTTATGGTTCATGTCGACCACGTCCTGGCCCTTGGAGGCGTAGGACTTCG
The DNA here is from genome assembly GCF_035989245.1 of Adlercreutzia wanghongyangiae. NCBI lineage: Bacteria > Bacillati > Actinomycetota > Coriobacteriia > Eggerthellales > Eggerthellaceae > Adlercreutzia > Adlercreutzia wanghongyangiae. The sequence goes on from NZ_JAYMFF010000015.1 coordinate 70,011, forward strand.
TGGCCGCATCCTTCATGTACTGAATAGCCTCGGCCTGGGGCATCACGCCAGCCAGGGCGAAGAACGCCGACTGCAAGATGGTGTTGGTGCGCTTGCCCATGCCAATCTCGATGGCCAGGTCGATGGCGTTGATGAGATATAGCTTGATGTCGTTCTCGGCGATGTAGCGCTTAGCCGCCGCCGACAGGTGCTCGTCTAGCTCCTCCGGCGTCCACTGGCAGTTGATGAGGAAGGCGCCGCCCGGCTTCACGTCGCGCACCATGGGGAAGTCCTTGGTGATGTAGGACGGGTTGTGGCAGGCCACGAAGTCGGCCTTGTTCACGTAGTAGGGGCTGCGGATGGGGGCATCACCGAAGCGCAGATGCGAGATGGTCACGCCGCCGGTCTTCTTCGAGTCGTACTGGAAGTAGGCCTGCACGTACTTGTCGGTGTGGTCGCCGATGATCTTGATGGAGTTCTTGTTCGCACCCACAGTGCCGTCGCCGCCGAGGCCCCAGAACTTGCACTCGATGGTGCCGGGGGCGGCGGTGTTGGGAGCGGGAACCTCGGGCAGCGACAGGTTCGTCACGTCGTCCACGATGCCGATGGTGAACTGGCGGCGCGGCTCGTCCTTGGCCAGCTCGGTGTAAATGGCGAACACGGAAGACGGCGGGGTGTCCTTGGAACCCAGGCCGTAGCGGCCACCGGTCACCACGATGCCGTCGCGGCCCTCCACGGAGAGGGCGTTCACCACGTCCATGTACAACGGCTCGCCGATGGAACCGGGCTCCTTGGTGCGGTCGAGCACGGCGATCTTCTTCACCGTGGCCGGCAGCGCCTCTACGAACTTGGCGGTCACGAACGGACGGTACAGGCGCACCTTCACCAGGCCCACCTTCTCGCCCTGGCCGTTCAGATAGTCGATGACCTCCTCGGCCACGTCGCAGATGGAGCCCATGGCCACGATCACGCGGTCGGCGTCGGGAGCGCCGTAGTAGTTGAACAGCTGGTAGTTGGTGCCCAGCTTCTCGTTCACCTTCTGCATGTACTCCTCCACCACGGCGGGCAGCTCGTCGTAGATGGGGTTGCAGGACTCGCGGTGCTGGAAGAAGATGTCACCGTTCTCGTGGGAACCGCGCATGGCCGGGCGCTCCGGGTTCAGGGAGTGCTCGCGGAAGGCGCGCACGGCGTCCATGTCGCACATGTCGGCCAGAGCGTCGTAATCCCACACGGCGATCTTCTGCACCTCGTGGGACGTGCGGAAGCCGTCGAAGAAGTTCAGGAAGGGAACGCGACCCTTGATGGCGGCCAAATGTGCCACCGCGGACAGGTCCATGACTTCCTGCACGTTGCCCTCGGCCAGCATCGCGAAGCCGGTCTGGCGGCAGGCCATAACATCGGAGTGGTCGCCGAAGATGTTCAGCGCCTGGGTGGACACCGTACGGGCCGACACGTGGAAGACGCTCGGCAGCGACTCAGCGGCAATCTTGTACATGTTGGGGATCATGAGGAGCAGGCCCTGGCTGGCCGTATAGGTGGTGGTCAGCGCGCCCGTGGCGAGGGACCCGTGCACCGCACCCGCTGCGCCGCCCTCGGACTGCATCTCGCACACCTTCACCGTGGTGCCGAAGATGTTCTTGCGGCCCTGGGCTGCCCAGATGTCGACGAAGTCGGCCATGGGGCTCGAGGGAGTGATCGGGTAGATGCCGGCAACTTCGGTGAACGCGTAGGACACGTGCGCCGCGGCGTTGTTGCCGTCCATCGACTTGAGTTCTCTCGTCATGTTCCTCTCCTTTGCAGTGGCCCGCACCGATGGCGACCGGCTTCGCGGCCCTCGTCGCTCGTCGCGCGGGGTGGTACTGTCGCGGGAGAGTCGAGGGACGAAGCGCACCCGACGCGGGTCGGATTTGCTCTGCGAACAGAAATACCTTTTGAATATTAGCAGCCCCGCACCGGCTGACACCGCGTCACCCCCTCCCCGCCCCCGACACGGCCCGACCAGTCGGTCGGCGGGCACACGCAAGAGGGAGCCCTCGAGCAAAGGGCTCCCTCTCGGATCGCGCGCACGGCCGTCAATCGCCTGTTCAGTTTACACGGCCAGTCAGCATTTGAAGCCGTCGAAGCCGATGAGCCACGGCGGCAGCGCTCCTAAGGATTGAGGCACGCTCCAGAGGAATTGAAGCGGTAGGCCTTCCCGCCGATCGTCCACGTACCGCCAGCAAGCATCGAGCCCTCTGGGCCAGCGCCGGGCACATCCTTGGCCGGCCGCAAGTAGTACCAGGTGCTGCCGTCCTTAAACCAGCCGGTGCGCATGGCGCAGCTGGAGTCGAAGGCATACCAGTAACTCCCTATTTTCTGCCAACCCGCAGCAGCCGCACCACTGGCCTGGAGGTAGTACCACTTCCCTCCGACTTTCTGCCACCCGGTCAGCATGTACCCCGAGGAGCTGAAGTAGTACCAGGAGCCGCCCACCTGCTTCCAGCCAGTAGTCCTCGTACCGTTCGAGTTCATGTAGGCCCAGCTTGAGCCACCGTAGGGCTTTTGCCAGCGTATAGGCACAATGGAGCTATACCTCCATTGATAAGAGGGACTACTTCCAATTGCAGGCACCCCAATCGAATCTTTTCTCATCTCCTCGTAAGAGCCAGTCGTAGGGTTCATTATGGTAACCGACTGTTTACCGCTGCTGTCAGTAGAATACCCGCAAACTACAACATCGTGCCCAGTCCCTCCTCCGCTGCGAGCCAAATGAGCAATTATCGGGATTCCGCTACCGACCCAATTGCGCACATTTAAATCTGTCATAGTCCCACTTACAACAAACCCATCAACCTTTGTTGAGCCACCTGAATAGCAAAATAATCCGAGAGCAGTCACCACATTTGCATCTGTTCCGGCCTTATTATCAACGCCAAGAACTTGACGACAAATTTGCGTATCAGACCGGTTTACACCTGTGAGATAGCCGCCCACGGACGAGGAACAGGCAGCCCAACAAGTAAGACTCCCCTGCTGCTTCACCCTCCATGTGCGCACACTTGCGTTAACCCCTGCAGCAAGAGGCTCTCCGGCCTTTTCGTCAGAAAACAAGAAAGGGATCTCGTTTTTCGAAGCTTGAGTCAAAAAGCTATCATCACCATATTTCTGAAACTGATTTTGCTCGGCAAATGATCGCAACTCAGAAACAGAAGAGACGCCACCTAGAAGACGAGTATCAACCAATGAACTGACATCTGCACTTGTTCCGTTTATTGCACGCAAATGAGCGCCTGAATCGCTCAACGAAATTAGATAGGCGCTGTCCTCTTTCATAAGCCGATCGACTTCTCCGATCTCGGCAGTTGTTAGACGATACAAGATATCTTGGCCGTCATCAAACGCCAGCAAACAAGCTACCACGCTCCCCTCAGCATAAATAGGCCTGCAAATTATAGAGTAGTCGGAAGGGTCACCGCCATAAGCACGAATGGGGCTCCCCAGCCGCAACAAGTCAATACTGACATCGGGGAAATTGTAATCCTCTTGGTAATTTGCATCTCCCATCATGGCCTCCACCATGGAGGCAGCCGCTACAATATCCGACCGTTCTCTATCTGCTGCGAAGTCATCCGCAACCGCGGGTATCCTTACTGCGCACGCCACCATCACTGACAGCCAAATGATCGCTATGAGCTTCTTCAAACCCCTCATGACAGCTCCTCTCTTCTATCATTACTACCAGTTCACTTCGCCAAGAGACAAGTCCGCCCAATGGGCTCCCACCATGAAAGCTTGTCGGCATATTCGCCCATTTTGCTTCCCCAATCCTTTTGGGCGGCATCGAACGCGCTGTCTGACGCCGCCAGGTTTCCAACGTCGCGCATTTCACCCCTGCGGGATACCAAAAGCCCTCCCACATCCCAGGCATCGCATTCCACGAGATAACACGGATCCCCCCTCTCAAGAATATCAGCAAATCGATCCAAGCCATTCACCTGAATGAAAGCCTCCCCCGCAGCTCCCCGATGCATAACCTTCGATACGTAAATCAGCGCAGTCAGTGTATCTCCCCTGAACCGGGGGTAAACCGCAACATACTCCTCAATAGCGCCATCTGGCAAAATGCGATAAGCGGGTATAGGGTTTCCCAGGCAATACTCCGGCAAGGTCGCCTGCGAAACCTCCTCCTTGGCAAGAGAAGACGCGAATTCCCTGGATTCAACATCGCTTAAAACGTACTCACCATATTTGTCATAGCACCAATCGAATTGTCCCGTCGGCTCTTCTCGTACCTTTGATCCCGAGCAACCAAGAATCGTCAGCGTCATCAGAAAGACCACCACTATAAAAAATGCCCTATAGCGACCTTTTGCCCTACCACCACCTCTTATCATTCTTTCCCTCCTTCGCCAACTCCAACACGCCGATTCGATTAACATCACCCGTTGCCACGCCCCTCCTACCATCCTCCCACTCTCTGGCCCTCCACATCGTGGCGTGGTCTTTTTCGCATATACTCAGCCGCTCGCCTTCGCCTCTTCACTATCCTCGAGCAAAACGAGCGGCGAAACGGACCGTGATACTCTCCGTCAGAAAGCTAGCCCTCCAACGTGAACGGAATGTACACCGAGGAGTCGGAGACCTCCACCTCGGAGAGGATGCGCGCCAGCACGGCCGCGGATTCAATCCTCCCGGACAGAGTCACGGGGTCGGCCCCCGACGCACCTCCATACTCCACACCGATGCCGCAAACCGCATCCGCCCCGATCACGATATCGCGACGACAAGCGACGAACTCCTCAAACCGTCGCAATACACACTGACAGCCCCTCCTCGCCCCCTCACTGCATCGCCCTTCATCTGCTATACACCGCAAAGCCCCTCTTTCTTACAGGATCCTCCAAAAAATTTTTGAAAAGTTTTTGCCAGCAGCCCCGTCCTCCCGTTATGCTTAACGTCACCAAGAGGAAGGGGCTGGAACCGATTCGCGGATCGCCGAACATAGCAAAGACCATCGCCGCCCACAAAGAGGCCGTCTATCGCCTCGCCGTCAGTATGCTCGGCTCCACCGACCAGGCTGATGATGTAACCCAGGAAGCGTTTATCGCTCTCTATCAAAGCCAACTCACCTTCGCAAGCGACGCTCATGTGAGAAACTGGCTTTTGAAGGTGGCGGCCAACCGGTGCCGCAATATCATTCGCAGCCGAACGCGCCACCCTTCCCTCGCGTTCGACGAGTCACGCGCGTCCATTGAGGAAATGCGCCATGCCGCCTTCGAGCAGCGCGAGCAAGACCAGGCGCAAAAAGCGATCCTTTGGGAGCACGTCGAACGACTTCCCCTTGACTTGCGCGAAGTCATACACCTTAAGTACGTAGAAGACCTGGACACGAAAAGCATCGCCGCCATTTGCGGCATCTCGACCGGAGCCGTCCACGCCCGTCTCTTTCGCGCCCGTGCGCACCTGCGGAGCTCCTTGAAGGGAGTTGCCTCATGAGCAAGCTTGACTTTAGCGTCTATCGCGAGCAAATGCGATCGATTCGCACGCCCGACGACCTTGAGAAGCGCATCATGGAGCGCCTTAAGGAGGAGCGGCTGTTCCAAGGAATGGACTGTCCGCAAGCCACGATGCCCTCCGACACAAAACCGCACGTACGAGCGCGAACTACACCGTCCACACGACGAAAACGCATCATTATCAGCAGTGCGGCCGCCTGTTGCATTGTCCTCGCCGGCATCGCCACTGCGGCCTCTCTATCCGCACAGCCAGCGACACCCGTCCACGAAGACATATCGGCCGGGGCCATTGATACAACCGGCATGTCAGGCACCGATAGCGCGGCCGGGGCCATCAGCGAATCCGAAGTACCCGATGCCGGCACCACAGCAGAATCCAGCAACGAGGCGGAAGGGGTTGCCATTTCCGCAGAGCTGTTCTTTCAGCCCCACCTTACCGAAGAGGGAGGACACAAGCGGTGGTCTGTTGGAACCATCATGATTGAGCTGCCCGCGAGCACAAGGCAATGGCCTCAACTTGCCGTAGAAGGCGCTCCAAATCTCAAGGTAGAAGAGCCCCGTGGCCCCAAAGATGCAGCGGACGCGACCCAAATAGTGAGCTACGAGGTTGTCGCAACGGACATCGTGGAATCCTACGTAACAAACAAAGACCATCCCGGCGAACCGCAGCAGGCATTCCTTGAGATGCTGGCATCGGCGATGTTTGAAATCAGAACTACCAACGAATTCGCTCGTCTCACCTGCGATCCAGCCGCTCTTTCCGAGACGGCAGCCGCCCTCGAGGCATCCGACTCCACCGCCGGCAGCAACCGCACCATCCCCCTTGTGCCATCCTCCTAGCATCAATGCAAAAGCGGGGCCGCCCGAAAGCGATCCCGCTCCGCACCAAACACGCCAGGCGATGCACCCAGGGCGCCCCCTATGAATCCACCAGACTCTCGGCCTCTCAGCCTAGTGCACAGAGGACACGCCCGCATCGCCACACTCATTCGCGGCGGTAGAAACACTCTCTGCAGAATCGTTCCGCTTAGGAATCACAAGCAAGATGATTATGCTCGTAATCGGATCGAGCAACAAGGCCACAGCAAAAAACACCCGAGGAAGAAGCAGGAGATCCTCCTCCCCACTTACCTTGTTTTCAAGAAAGACAACGAGAGCATTCCCCTCTCATGCTTGAAAGAATACCTGAACTCCCAGACGCCGGCCGCAGCGAAAACCTGCCTCGATTTCCGGTTTTCCACCGTTTGAGGACGGGGAAGCACGGGTGTGCTGCGGTGTGACCGGTAAAACGCCTGGTCACGGTCTCATAAGAAAGCGCGTTCGCCCGACGAGATGCGAGATACGGTGGAAATCGGGAAATCGAGGCGTTTTTTGGAAAGCGGAATGCGGGGCGCGGCTTTCCCTATAATGAAGCGAAAGTCGCAACGCCCTCAGGAGGATATCCATGCAGCCCACCGCCCGCCCGTCCCTGTCCCGACGCGCCTTCGTAGCCGGCAGCGCCGCCATCGCCGCGACGCTCGCTCTGGGCGGGTGCGCGCGCGACGAGGCGGGCTCCGCGGCATCCGGCGAGCCGGAGCCGGGTGCCACGCCGCCCGACAGCGGGGTGGCCGCGGCGCTGACGGCCGTGCTGCCCTACGAGGGCGGCAGCTGCAATCCGGTGGGCGCCTCCTCGGCACTGTTCATCGCGGCGGGGTGGCACGTGTACGAGGGCCTCTACGAGCTGGATCTGCACACCTACCGCCCGGAGCTGGGGCTGGCCGCCGACATTCCCATGCAGGTGTCCGAGCTGGAATACGAGGTGACGCTGCGCGACAACCTGCGCTTCTCCGACGGCTCCGTGCTCACCGTGGAAGACGTGTGCAATGCCTTCCGCCTGAACATGGAAAGCGACACCTACGGCGCCCTGCTGTCGTTCATCCAGGCGGTGGTCGCCAAAGACGAGCAAACGGTGCGGTTCACCCTCAGCTCGCCTATGGGCTCGCTCTTGCGCGAGCGTCTGGCCCTCGTGCGGGTGTTCCCCGCGCACCTCACCCCCGAGGAACTGGAAACCGCGCCCGTGGGCAGCGGCCCGTGGCGCTACGATGCCATCGACCTCGTGGAAGGCGGGCGCATCACATTCACGCCAAACCCCTACTACGCCGGCGCCTTCCCCGCCACCTGCGAGCGCATGGAGTGGTCGGTGATCCTGGACGACGAGAAGCGCACCGCCGCCCTCACCGAAAAGCGCGCCCTGTGCATCGAGGCCGCCCCCGAAGTGCTGGCCGACCAGATCACCGCCGCGGGCGCCACCATCGAGTACGTACCGGGCTTCGCGGCCCCCTTCCTCATGTTCAACTGCCTGAAAGCGCCCTTCGACGACGTGCGGGTGCGCCAGGCGCTGCTGTACGCCCTGGACGTGGATTCCCTCATCGCGCAGATCACCGCCGGGCACGCCCGGGCCTGCACGAGCTTGCTGCCCGACTACTTCCGCGGCTACCACCGCGCCTCCACCGTGTACAGCTACGACAAGGAGAAGGCCCGCGCCCTGCTGACCGATGCGGGGGTAGAAGAGCTGGCCCTCACCCTGCGCTGCAACGACAACTGGGTAAGCGAACTGGCGGCCGCGCTCGCGGAGGACTGGGCAGCCATCGGCGTGACCGCCGAGGTGGTGCCCTACGACACCGCCGAGCTGTTCGCCGACATCTCCACCGCACCCGAAGCCGATGCCGTGCTGCCCTTCGATGTGGTGCTGTCGCCGGGCGATCCGTCCTGCTTCGGCAACGACCCCGACTTGCTCATCAACTGGTGGTACGGCGACAACGTGTGGACGCGCGCCCGCAGCTGTTGGGCCGCCTCAACGCCGTTCGCCACGCTGACGCAGCTGGTGCAGGATGCGCGTGTGACCACCGACGAAGCCGAGCAGCAGGAACTGTGGAACCAATGCTTCGACCTCATCGCAGCCGAGGCCCCGCTGTACCCGCTGTTCCACCGCGAGACGGCCACCGCCTACTACGAGGCGCAGCTTGACGGCTACGATCCCATCTCGGCCACGGGACTGCTGTTCCTGGGCACCACGCCCATGAAGGAAACCGACACCCTGTAGGAGCGGCGCAACTCCGGCCGAGGCCCCGCGTTCGGCCGAGGGCGGCGGGGGCTACTTCCAGAACAGGAAGGTATCCAGCACGTTCTGGTAAGCCCAGGGGTACACATCGGCGTACCAACCTGTTTCGGGCACCAAGCACAACAGCGTGCTGTACATCACCGACACGCCCACCAACACCAGAAACACACTGAGCATCAGCTGGCGCGCCGTGCCCTCGGCAGGCACCTGCTCGTTCACCACGAAGCACAGCAACATGGCGGCGGCCAGGAACATGAAGCTGAAGTCGGCATAGTAGCGCTGCAGAATGCCCGCCAGCTCGGCATCGGCCAAAGCCACGATGACGCCCGACGCCAGCAACACCACGATAACGCCCATGATGGTGCGCGTGAAGCGCTGACGGGCGCGCATGCCCAGAATGCGGCGCGAGAACGCGATGATCCACAGAATGGGCAGGCAGGCGAAGATGCCGCCGAAGGTGACCTCCTTGATGGTCTGCCCCATGTAGGTGGTGTCGAAGGGTGCCGGCTGCAAAAACGGGAACACGCCCGTCATGCACGGCGGCTGCAGGAAATAGGCGAAGAACGCCGGTGCCAGGCGCCCCACGTTCATACCGCGCTTGGTCATATCGTTCACCGTAAGGTTGTAGTTGGCGCCGAAGTCGGTAAGCGAGCCGAACCGCGCGTAGTTGTAGGCCATGATACCGGCAGCTACCAGCACATAGGGAGCCGCCAGGCAGGCGAACTCCCGCACGCCCGCCGCCGTGAGCAGGCGGCGCTCGGTGATGTAGGTGCGCCAGAACAGCGGGAAGGCCAAAAGCGACAGCACCAGCAACTGCGGACGGCAGCCGGCCACGAGCGCCATGCACAGCGAGCCCGCGAACAGCCACGCGCAACGGTGGCTCGACAGGCGCGAGCGCGTCCAGCAGTACAGGCCCCACACCGAGAAGGCCAGGCCGCACATAATGGGCAGCGAATAGAACGTGGGGAACTTCACCAGATACAAGATGCCGCTGCAGGCCACCAAGGGTATCTGCAGCAGCAGATACACACCCAGGCTGACGGCGCGGAAGTGATAGCGCGCGAAGCGATCGAGCAAGGCCGTGGCCCCCAGCACGAAGGCGATGGCCATGATCAGCACGCCGATGGCCGTGGGAAAGTTCGCGCCCGTGAGCAAATAGAAGGGCAGGTAGAACAGCAGCACCGGCACCACGCCGAAGTACACATAGTAGCGTCCGTCGTAGTAAGCCACATCGAACAGGTACTTCTCCCCCGTTTCCTTCTGCAGCTCATCGCGGGCGCCCTTGTCGTAGGGATCGCTCATGTCCTGCAGCCACTGGGGCGGCTCCTCTTCCAGATACAGCTTGCCCTCGGCCATCGACCGGGCCAGCTCGGCATATTGCTGGGCGTTGTCGCCGCCCACCTCGAAGGTGTTCACCAGCGAGGTGCCATCCCACGAACCGTAGTTGTAGGACGCCGTGGCCACCCCCACCAGATTCGACCCGAACAGCAGGAAGCTCGTAAGCAGCACCACCTCCACGGCCACGGCGCATACGATGCCCACCTTCGACTTGCGGGGATTCTCCACGATGCGGATGCGGTAGATGGCCGATTTCGGCCGGAAGGCGTAACCTAAAAGCATGATGCCCAGCACCGTGCCGAAGCGCAGCAAGCTGAACTCGAAGGGGCGGTGCGCGTTCAAGTAGATGCCGTCAAGCATAATGGGATACGACACATCGTCGCCCACCACCTCGATGCGCAGATTCTCCACGAGGCCCGCCGTCTGCAGGTTGATGTACTTCGTGCGCTCGCCATGAGTGGATACATCCACCAGCGGCACCCCCACCGTATACTCGGTGGAATCGAAGTAGGTCTGGTGCGCCGCATCGGTGAACTGGATTTTCAGCGTCACGTTCTGAGCCGGCTGATCTGCGGCGAAGTCCACCTTGATGTTGTGGATCTCGGTATTCAGGTGGGAGAACTCCAGCACATGGTCGATGGAGGTGAGCGGATAGGCCCCGTCCTCCGCCGGCATATCCAGGCGGTTCTCGAGATTGATGGTCTGGTATCCCGCCGATGCGAAGAAGTTGTAGTTGAACACGAACACTTCCAGCAAGGCGGCCACCAGCACCAGCAGGGCCACCACCCGCGCCACCCGCAGCAGGGTGCCGCGGTACACCAGCATGAAATGCTCGAAGGTATAGGCTATGTTCTCGCGCACGGTGGGCATGAGGAGAATTATACCGTAGGGAATTACGCCGCAGAACATTATTCCGCCAGAGCGAATTTCAATCTGCCCCGAAAGCGAAAACGGTCATACCCCGATCGTAGGGGCGGCCTTTAGACCGCCCGATTAAGTGGAAATGGACCGCATGAAAAAGGGGCGGCTCAAGCCGCCCCCTACGGGCTCCAATGCATGAACCCCATCACGCGCCCCGGAATGGCGCGCAAAGCGCCTTGGGATTACAGCTTCAACGCTTCCTTCACGTCGGCGTACACCACTTCCGGATCGCGATCACCGTCGATGGTGACCAGCAGCTCGCAACCGCGATAGTAGTCGATCAACGGACTGGTGGACGTCTCGTACACATCGAGGCGGTTGCGCACGGTGGCCTCGTTGTCATCGTCGCGCTGGTACATCTCGCCACCGCACTTCGGGCAGGTGTCGCCGTCGGCGGCGCTGCCGATGTAGCCGCAAGCGCGGCACATGCGACGCGACGTGAGACGGCCCACGATCACCTCGGGATCCACATCGATGAGCAGAGCGGCATCCAGCGGGCGACCCAGCTTGGAAAGCTCGGCATCCAGCGCCACGGCCTGGGCCGAGGTGCGGGGGAAGCCGTCCAGGATGAAGCCGTTCGCGGTGTCGCCGTCCTGCAGGCGCTCGGTCACCAGACCAATGATCACATCGTCGGGCACCAGATCGCCGGCATCCATATAGGACTTGGCCTTCAGCCCCAGATCGGTACCGGCAGCCACGGCAGCGCGCAGCATATCGCCTGTGGAGATGTGGGGCAAGCTGAACTCCTGCACCAGCTTAGCCGCCTGGGTACCCTTGCCAGCACCGGGAGCTCCCAGAAGCACGATGTTCATGTTGTTTCCTTTCAAAGATACTCGCTCTCGTCGATGGGGTCATTGTAGCAAACCAGCCCAAGACCCGCCGAGGATTTCAAGAGAACGGCGCACTCGTGGCGGAACGGGGACGCATTACGATCCCCTCCCGCAGCACTTCAACGCCTTACAAGCAAAAAGGGGCGGGATTGCTCCCGCCCCTTCGACATGCGCCGAATGCACTTCCCTACTTGAAGAAGCCTTCGTAGTTGTACATCTTCAACTGGCTCTCGATCTTGCTCATGGTGTCGAGGGCAACGCCGATCATAATGAGAATGGACGTGCCGCCGAACGCCTGAATAAGCTGATTGCCCGTAAAGAAGAAGATGATCGTGGGCACCACGGCGATCAGTGCAATGAAGATGCCACCAGGCAGTGTCACGCGGTTGATCACGTTCTTGATGTACTGCACCGTAGCCGTGCCCGGACGCACGCCCGGAATGAAGCCGCCCTGCTTGCGGATGTTGTCCGCCGTCTCCTCGGGATTGAACACCATGGAGGTGTAGAAATACGCGAAGAACACGATGAGCAGGATGGTGAGCACCCAGTTCAGCCAACCGGTGGAGCACCAATCGGCGAACGTGGTCAGCCAGCCCACATTGAAGATGGCGGCCAGCTGAGCCGGGAAGTAAATGATGCAGCTCGCGAAGATGATCGGGATAACGCCCGCGGCGTTCACCTTCAGCGGGATGTAGGTGGACTGGCCACCCATCATCTTACGACCCTGCACGCGCTTGGCGTAGTTCACCGGAATGCGGCGCTGGGCGCGTTCCACGAAGATGATCAGCGGGATGCACACCAGCACCACCGCCAAAATCACGAGGGTCAGCGCGATGCCCGTACCCAGGTCGCTCGTCAGCGTGGCCGACGAGAAGATAGCGGACGGCACACGCGACACGATGCTCACGAAGATGATGAGCGACATGCCGTTGCCGATGCCGCGCTGGGTGATGAGCTCGCCCATCCACATGATGAAGGCAGTGCCGGCCACCAGCGTGAACACGATGATGGCGTCGGTCAGAAGCTCGGGCACCTCGGTGGAGAACTGCACACCGTAAGCCGGCGACTTGAACAGCAGCAGGTAGCCGATGGCGTTGATGAGGCCGAGGCCCAACGTCAGGTAGCGGGTCACCTGGGTGATCTTGCGACGGCCGGTGTCGCCTTCGCGCGCCCAGCGTCCCACGGCGGGAATAACGCCCTGCATCAGCTGCATGATAATGGATGCCGTGATGTAGGGCATGATGCCCAGCGAGAACACCGAGAAATTCGAAAGCGCGCCGCCCGTGAACAAGTCCAGCATGGTCATGGCCACACCGGTGTCTTGGAAGGCCGAGGCAAACTCATGGAAGGGAATGCCCGGCACCGGCACGTAGGCACCGAAGCGGTACAGCGCAAGAATAGCCAGCGTGAAGAGGATCTTCTTGCGCAGCTCCGGAACCTTGAATGCGTCAAGAATTGACCTTAGCAAGGCTCTTCGACCTTTCCTCCGGCCGCCTCGATCTTCGCCTTGGCGGAAGCGGACACCTTGTCGACGCGCACCGTGAGGGCCTTGGTGATCTCACCGTCGCCCAGCACCTTCACCAGGGCGTCGGCATGCTTGATGATGCCCTTGGCCTTCAGGGAATCGCCGTCCACCACGTCGCCGGCCTCGAACTTGGCCTCGAGACGGCTCACGTTCACCGGCAGGTACTCGACGCGGTTGATGTTGCGGAAGCCGGGCAGCTTCGGCAGACGACGGGCCAGCGGAGTCTGGCCGCCCTCGAAGCCGGCGCCCTTGCCGCCACCGGCACGGGACTTCTGGCCGTTCATGCCGCGACCGGCGGTCTTGCCGGTACCGGAGGCGGGGCCGCGACCCACGCGCTTGCGGTTCTTCGTGGAGCCCTCAGCGGGGCGCAGATCCTTGAGTTCCATGTACGTAAATCTCCTTTTCGCTCTCTGACCGGCGCTTTTTCTTCTCGCCAGCCAGTGCTAGCAGCTCGCCGCTAGCAACTACCTTCTATCATGGCAACGGCGCGAACCCCACGGTCCACGCCGATTGTCATCCTAATTCCTCTTTATCTTTTTACCCCAGGTGGGGAAAAGACAGCGAGGGTTCGACAGGTGCCTGCAATTGGCCCGCCTTTGGGCCAAGCGGCCTTCGTGCCGCGCCGCGCCCCGAACAGTCAACAATCCAGCGGATTGTTGAGCACTGCCTAGGCGCCCGAGAGGGCGCGTTCTGAGCAGCGCAGCTGATCAGAACTGCCAGGTGCCTGTCGGAGCCGCAGCGGAGGCTCCGAAGTGGGAGAAATTTAAATTTCTTCCACTTCAATCAGATGTTTGACGGTAAAGATCATACCGCGCACGCTCTCGTTGTCCACCTGCTCGACGCTGTCGCCAATGCGATGCAGGCCCAGGGCGCGCAGGGTGCGACCCTGATTCGGCTTGCGGCCGATGGGGCTCTTCACCTGGGTGAGGCGCAGGGTCTTCTTAGTCTCAGCCATTAGTTCTCCTTCCCACCGAACATCTCGGCCACGGAGATGCCACGACGCTCGGCAACCTGGGCGGGGCTCTCCATGCCCTTCAGGCCCTCGGCGGCAGCCTTAACGATGTTCATGGCGTTGTCGGTGCCCAGCGACTTGGTGATGACGTTCTGCACGCCCGCGAGCTCCATGATGGCGCGCACCGGGCCGCCGGCGAGCACGCCGGTACCGGGAACGGCCGGCTTGATCAGCACGCGGCCGGCACCGTACTCGCCCAGAATCTCGTGGGGCACGGAACCCTCGGCGGTCAGCGGAACCGTGAACATGTTCTTCTTCGCGTCCTCGACGCCCTTCTTGATGGCGGTGGGCACTTCCTGGGACTTGCCCATGCCCACGCCCACGCGACCGTTGCCGTCGCCCACGACCACCAGCGCGGTCAGGCCGAAACGGCGGCCGCCCTTGACGACCTTGGACACGCGGTTGATGAATACAACGCGCTCCTGCAGCTCGGGAGTAGTGCTCTCCTGCTGACGGTTGTTGTTACGAGCCATAAGCTAAAACTCCTTCTAGAATTTCAAACCTGCTTCACGGGCAGCTTCGGCCAGAGCCTTCACGCGCCCATGATACAGGTGGCCGCCACGGTCGAACACAACTTCCGTCACGCCGTTTTCCTGAGCCAACTTGCCGACGATGGTGCCGAGCTCGGCCGCGCCCTCCACGGTGGAGCCGCTCTTGCCGGTGGCCTTGAAGGCCTCGCCAAGGGTGGAAACGCCGCAGATGGTGGTGTGAGCCACATCGTCGATGACCTGCACGTAGATATTGCTGTTGCTGCGCGTCACGCACAGACGCGGACGAGCTGCAGTGCCGGAGATCTTGCCGCGCACGCGACGATGGCGACGGGCAAGACGGGCCTGCTTCTCCTGTTGCTTATTCATAGGTTAATCCCTTCAATCAGCTACCGAATAGGCTTAGTCTTTGCCGGCCTTGCCAGCCTTGCGGCGGACATGCTCGCCCTCGTAGCGAATGCCCTTGCCCTTGTAGGGCTCCGGCTTACGCCACTTGCGGATGTTCGCGGCAACCTGGCCGACCTGTTCCTTGCTGGGGCCGGAGACCACGATCTCGGTCTGGGACGGCACCTCGAAGGTAATGTCCTCGGGAGCCTCCACCAGCACCGGGTGGGAATAGCCCAGCTGCATCTCAAGGTCCTTGCCCTTGAGAGCGGCACGGTAGCCGACGCCGACGAGCTGCAGCTTCTTGGAGAAGCCGGCCGACACGCCCTCAACCATGTTGGCGAGCAGCGTACGGGTCAGGCCGTGAGCGCTCTTGGACTCACGAGTGTCGTCGGGACGGGTCACGATAAGCTCATCGCCCTCGCGGGTGATGGTCATGGACGGCAAAAACGTACGGGTCAGTTCGCCCTTGGGGCCCTTCACCGTCACCGTCTGGCCGTCGATGGTCACATCGACGCCGGCAGGAACGGGAATGGGCATCTTACCGATACGAGACATATGCTCTACCTTCCTTTCCTACCACAGATAGGCGATGACCTCGCCGCCGATGCCCTCTTTGCGGGCATCGCGGTCGGTCATAACGCCGCGGGACGTCGAGATGATGGCCGTGCCGAGACCGCCGAGCACGCGGGGCAGCTCGTCCTTGCCGGCGTAGATACGCAGGCCGGGCTTGGAGATGCGCTTGATGCCGCGGATGGTCTTGGCCTTCTTCGGGCCGTACTTGAGAGTGATCTCAAGGGTGGCGCGGGGCTCGCCGTCGATCACGTCGAAGCGCTGGATGTAGCCTTCCTGCTCCATGATGCGCACGATCTCGACGAGCTTCTTGCTCGACGGCATGGAAACCGTCGCCTTGCCGGCAGACTGGCCGTTGCGCACGCGCGTCAGCATGTCTGCGATGGGGTCGGTCATTGTCATGTTGTGTTTCTCCTTTGATCCGTGATGAACCGCACGTCCGGTTCGTCGGCGCCCATAGCGCCTCCGCCTGTAACGTGGGCACACCCTGAAACGTGGGCGGGTTTCCTACCAGGAAGCCTTGGTCACGCCGGGCAGCTCGCCTTTGTTAGCCAACTCACGCACGCAAATGCGGCACAGGCCGAACTTGCGATAGTAGGCGCGGGGACGTCCGCAACGGGTGCAGCGGTTGTGCTGACGCGTCGAGAACTTCGGTTCGCGCTTGGCTTTGGCGATCATCGATTTCTTAGCCATGCATTCCTTCTTTCTTATGCCTTCAAGCCCGCATTCCTTTCGCGGACTTAAAACCTGAGGTTACGCGACGAGGCTTTGCGCCTGTCGTTTTACTTGCTCTTGAACGGGAAGCCCAGCGCAGTCAGCAGCGCGAAGGCGCCCTCGTTCTCGCCGGCATTGGTGACAAAGGTGATGTCCATGCCGCGGGTGCGGTCGATCTTGTCGTACTCGATCTCGGGGAAGATCAGCTGCTCGGTGATGCCGAGCGTGTAGTTGCCGCGGCCGTCGAAGCTCTTCGGCGAGATACCGCGGAAGTCGCGGACACGGGGAAGAGCGGTGGCCAGCAGACGATCGAGGAACTCCCACATGCGGTCGCCACGCAGGGTCACCTTGCAGCCGATAGCCTGGCCCTCGCGCACATGGAAGCCGGCGATGGACTTCTTGGCGCGGGTCACGCAGGGCTGCTGGCCGGTGATGATGCGCATGTCGTTCATGGCGGCATCGAGCAGCTTGGAGTCGCCGGCGGCGGCGCCAACGCCCATGTTCACCACGATCTTCTCGAGGCGGGGCACGCAGTTGATGTTCTTGATGCCGAGCTGCTCAACGAGCGCCGGCACGATCTCGGTCTGGTACTTGACCTTCAGACGAGGAGTTTCAGCCATCAGTCTTTGCCTTTCTTCGATGGATTAAACGCGGGATTTCCGACCCCGCGTCCCCGGGACCTTCCCGGGGCCATAGCGCGCACGCGCGCGATTGGATATTGTCCCACAGTACGGGCCTTTATCCAAGAAGAAATCCGCTTCCTTCACAGGAAGCGGATTTCAACGGTGGCATTTACTCGGCAGCGGGAATGTCCTTGCCGCACTTCTTGCACACGCGGACGAGCTTGCCCTCGTCGCGGCGACGGGCCACGCGGGTGGCCTCGCCGCAGGAGGGGCACACCAGCATCACGTTGGACACGTGAATGGGGGCCTCCACGGTGGAAATGCCGCCCTGCGGGTTCTGCTGAGTGGGGCGCATGGCCTTCTTGACCATGTTCACCTTCTCCACCACCACGCGGGACTTCTCGGGAACGGAGCGCAGCACCTTGCCGGTCTTGCCGCGATCCTTGCCGCTGATCACCTTCACGGTGTCGCCCTTGCGGATCGTCATCTTGTTCTGAGCCATTCTGACACCTCCCCTACAGCGTTTCCGGTGCCAGAGACACGATCTTCATGTACTTCTTGTCGCGCAGCTCGCGGGCGACGGGCCCGAAGATACGGGTACCGCGCGGGGAGCCGTCCTGGTTGATCAGCACGGCGGCGTTCTGATCGAAGCGGATGTAGGAGCCGTCGTTGCGACGAACTTCCTTCTTCACGCGCACGATCACGCAGCGCACGACCTCGCCCTTCTTGACGTTGCCGTTGGGCATCGCCTCCTTGACGCTGCAGATGATCACGTCACCGAGGCCCGCGTAACGGCGCTTCGAGCCGCCCAGGACCTTGATGCACTGCACCTTGCGAGCGCCGGAGTTGTCGGCCACGGCGAGCATGGATTGCATCTGAATCATGTGATGTTCCTACTTTCCTTATCAATAGCTTTCGTGCCAGGGCACCAAAACTATTTGGCCTTCTCGACGATCTTCAGCAAACGCCAGCGCTTCATCTTGGACAGCGGGCGCGTCTCCATGATCTGAACGGTGTCGCCGACGCCGGCTTCGTTGTTCTCGTCATGGGCATGGAACTTCTTGGTGGAGGTGATCATCTTCTTGTAGATGGGATGGGGCTTGCGCTCCTCCACGGCCACCACGATGGTCTTGTCATTGGCGTCGCTCACCACGATGCCCTGACGAACCTTACGCAAATTGCGCTCTTCAGTCATTGTTTGCACCTTCCTTGATCTACGCGCTCAGCTCGCGAGCCCGCATCTCAGTCATGATGCGCGCGATGTCCTTCTTAACCTGCTTCACGCGGGCGGTGTTGTCAAGCTGGCTCGTGGCCATCTGGAAGCGAAGGTTGAACAGCTCAGCCTTGGCCTCCTTCAGCTTCACCTGCAGGTCCTCGGCAGAAAGTTCACGAATCTCTGCTGCTTTCATTATTGCTGCCCCTCCGTTTCACGAGTGACGATCTTGCACTTGATGGGCAGCTTGTTGATGGCCAAACGAAGTGCCTCGCGGGCGGTCTCATCGTCCACGCCGGCGATCTCGAACATGATGCGGCCCGGCTTCACAACAGCGACCCAGCCCTCGGGATTGCCCTTACCGGAACCCATGCGGGTCTCGGCGGGCTTGGAGGTGATGGGCTTGTCGGGGAAGATCGTGATCCACACCTTACCGCCACGCTTCATGTGACGGGTCATGGCAATACGAGCAGCCTCGATCTGACGGTTGGTAATCCAGTGAGCCTCCAGGGCCTGGATGCCGTACTCACCGTGGTTCAGGCGGGTGCCGCCCTTGGCCTTACCCTTCATGGAACCACGCTGCACCTTGCGGTGCTTCACGCGCTTAGGTACGAGCATTTACTTGTCACCCCTCTCGCGGCGATCGTTACGACGGGAACGGTTCGGGCGGGAAGAGCCCTCGAGCGCGGGCTGGGGAGCCTTCTGGCCCGGCAGCACCTCGCCGTGGTACACCCACACCTGCACGCCGATGGAACCCATGGTGGTGGCAGCGGTGGCGAAGCCGTAGTCGATCTTCGCACGCAGGGTGTGCAGCGGCACGCGACCCTCGCGGTACCACTCGCGGCGGCTCATCTCGGCACCGCCCAGACGGCCGGAGCACTGGATACGGATGCCCTTGGCGCCCGACTTCATGGCCGACTGCACGGCCTTGCGCATGGCGCGACGGAAGGCCACGCGGCCCTCCAGCTGCTCGGCCACGGACTGGGCGATCAGCTCGGCGTCCAGCTCGGGACGCTTCACCTCCACCACGTCGATGGACACCGGGCCGTTAGCGACCTTCTCCAGGTCCTTGCGCAGAGCGTCGATCTCGGCGCCCTTCTTGCCGATGACCACGCCGGGGCGGGCGGTGGTGATGACGACCTTGATCTTGTCGCCGGCACGCTCGATCTCCACCTTGGAGACGGAGGCGCGGGCGAGACGCTTGTCGAGGAACTTGCGGATGGCAATGTCGTTCTCAAGCGTGGCGGCGTAGTCCTTGCCGGCGTACCAGCGGCTGCGCCAATCCTCGGTAATACCGAGGCGGAATCCGGTAGGGCTGACTTTCTGACCCATTACCTTATGCCTCCTCTCGGGGTGCGACGACGATGGTGATGTGGCACGTGCGCTTGTTGATGCGCGACGCGGAACCCTTGGCGCGGGGACGAATGCGCTTCAGGGTGGGACCCTCGTCGACGAACGCGGTCTTCACGACCAGGTTGTCGGCGCGAAGGTGGTTGTTGTGCTCGGCGTTGGCCACGGCGGAGTTCAGCGTCTTGGCGACGGTCTCGGCGGCAGCGCGCTCGCAGAAGGCCAGAATCTCGCGGGCCTGGGCGACGGACTTGCCGCGCACCAGGTCGACCACGATGCGGGCCTTGCGGGGAGCGATGCGGACGTAACGCGATACTGCTTTAGTTTCCATGTAACTTCTCACCTATGCCCTATCGCTTCTTCTTGTCGGCCGCGTGACCCTTGAAGGTACGGGTCGGCGAGAACTCGCCCAGCTTGTGGCCAACCATAGACTCGGTAATGTAGACCGGCACGTGCTTGCGGCCATCGTACACGGCGATGGTGTGACCCACCATTTCCGGGAAGATGGTGCTGGCGCGGGACCAGGTCTTGATGACGTTCTTTTCGCCAGCCGCATTCATTGCCTCGATACGGGCAAGCAGGCGCGGCTCTACGAAAGGACCCTTTTTCAAACTTCTGCTCACTTAAGACTCCTTCTATTCCGCTACTTCTTGCGACGACGGATGATGAGACGGCTGGAGGCCTTCTTCTTGTTGCGGGTGCGATGGCCCTTAGTCGGCACGCCCCACGGGGTAACCGGATGACGACCGGCGGACTTGTTCTTGCCCTCGCCACCGCCGTGCGGATGGTCGACCGGGTTCATGACGGTACCGCGAACGGTCGGACGGACGCCCATCCAACGCTTGCGGCCGGCCTTACCGATCTTGATGTTGGAGTGCTCGGCATTGCCCACCTCGCCGATGGTGGCGCGGCAGGTGATCAGCACGCGACGCATCTCGGAAGAGGGCATGCGCAGGATGGCGTAGTTGCCCTCCTTACCCATGAGCTGGATGGAAGTGCCGGCGGAACGAGCGATGGCGGCACCCTTGCCGGGCTGCAGCTCCACATTGTGGATCAGCGTACCGACCGGGATGTTGGCCAGGGGCAGCGCGTTGCCGGGCTTGATGTCGGCATCGGGACCGGAGACCACGATGTCGCCCACCTTCAGGCCCTTCGGGTGGATGATGTAGCGCTTCTCGCCGTCAACATAGTGCAGCAGAGCGATACGGGCGGAACGGTTGGGATCGTACTCGATCGTGGCGACCTTGGCGGGCACGCCGTCCTTGTTCCGCTTGAAGTCGATGATGCGGTAACGCTGTTTGTTGCCGCCGCCCTGGTGACGGGTG
This sequence comes from Adlercreutzia wanghongyangiae, assembly GCF_035989245.1. Lineage (NCBI taxonomy): Bacteria > Bacillati > Actinomycetota > Coriobacteriia > Eggerthellales > Eggerthellaceae > Adlercreutzia > Adlercreutzia wanghongyangiae. The sequence goes on from NZ_JAYMFF010000015.1 coordinate 90,878, forward strand.
GTGATGCGGCCATACATGTTGCGACCGGCCTTCTTCGGCTTCGGGGCCAGCAGAGACTTCTCCGGCTTGGACGTGGTGATCTCCGCGAAGTCGGAGACCGTCTGGAAACGTCGGCCGGGGCTCGTCGGCTTGTACTGTTTGATTCCCACAGTAACAACCTTTCTTGACTTCGGACCTTTCCCACTGCCGGTTGGTAGGGCAACCTGCACCGGGATCCGTCCCTTACCTCGGATCTTCCGCTCGCGCGCCTCTCCGCACACCGGAAGCTCCCTTGCCTTGGTGGTCAGGCGATTGCCGATCGGCCGCGATGGAGGCTCGGGGCCGCGACGCCGTCTAACCACGCGCCCGGGTGTATCCATCGACGGTCACACAGACGCAAAGATGCATTATAGGCGTGGGTTTGGGCGGGTTCAAGAAGTTTTTCGCCGACGGCTGCGCCCTCACATTTCCCGCACATACGGGGCGAATAGAGGACCACCGGGAAGGATGAGAGTCCCGTTCCGCAGGCATCTGAGCATCCGCGGGGATGAGGCTTCGCTCCGCAGCCGACTTCGCGCTTATCCCGCTGCGAGCATGATCAAGGCAATAGCAGAAATGACACCTGCGACTCGGTACCAAACCAGACAATCTTGCCTAAGCCATCGGCTCTCGTCGCCAAAAATCGCGAGTTTGGTACCCTGAGCGCGCTTTCTCCAAAATTCCCACCTGGTATTTCTTCGGGCCAGGGTACCAAACCCACCAGTTTTGGGGTACCAAACCTCACTATTCTGACGAGAGGCCTGAATGGTGCGAGCGCGACGCTGGCAAACGAAAAGCGCCCCTCGGCCGCAGACGAGGCTGCGTGCCCGAGGGACGCTGCAAGAAGACGAAGGCGCAACCGCGAAGGGAGGGAGGGGTGCGGGGCGCCTTCCCGAAACGGCTAGTCCTGCTTCACGAGACCGCGCTCGGCGGCGGCGTCGCGCAGCTTCTGCCAAATGGCCAGGTGATCGATCTCCAGCTGGTTGCAGTGGGCCGTGCAGGTGCCGCACATGGTGCAGTCCCACAGGCCGCCCTGGACGGCCTCCACGATGCGGTCGGCCTGGTCATAGGGATCGAAGTGGCGGAAGGCCACAGCCAGCATATGGGAGGGCCCAATGTACTCCGGGTTCATGGCGCGAGCCGGGCAGCCGGCCGTGCACACCTGGCAGCGGGCACAGTAGTTGATGCCGAACAGCTCGTCGGCGTCCTCCATGTTGTAGGTCTGAACGTCGTCGATAGTCAGCGGAGCCACGCGCACGCGCTTGTAAGTCTCGGCGATCTTCTCCTGCACCTGGCTCTTGTCCACCACGAGGTCCTTCACCACCGGCACGCCGGCGAGCGGCTCGACCGTATGGGAGCCGTCCTCAAGCGGAACCACGCAAGCGAGCACGGGCTCGCCGTCGAGCATCATGGCGCAGCGGCCGCACATGCGTCCACGGCAGGAGTAGTCGAAAGCCAGCGGCTCCTCGTTCTCGTGGATATACACGAGCGCCTGCAGCAGGGTCATGTACTCGTCGTCGTGGGGAACCTCATAGGTGGCCTCGTAGGGCTGCGCGTCCTTTTCGGGATCGTAGCGCTTGACGGTTATCTTCATTGGAACTCTCCTTCATTCTTGCTAGTACGTGATCTTCTCACTCGTCAGGGTGCCGTCTTCGGCACGCGTGTAGGCCAGCGAGCACTTCCAGTTAACGTCATCAACATCTGGGAATTCCGGTCGAATGAGGGAATCGCGGCTCTCCTCGCGCTCCAGCGAGCCGGCAACGAACAAACGCGCCTCGTCGAGAAGGTTCAGCGTCTCGATGGCATCCTTCCAGTCGAGGTTGTAAGTGCGCGACTTGTCGGCGCAGGCCATACGCGGCACATCCTCGGCGAGGATACGCTCGAGCTCGTCTCGCGCAGCCTCCAGCGTCGCAACGGGACGAACGGGACGACCTGCCTCGGCGCAGGCGTACTGAACATTGCGGCGTACGGTGATGGGCCGCAGAGGATCGTCGATCTCGCGCATGCGCAGATCCTCGAGACGAGAAATCTCGTCAGCAACGGAAGCGTAAGTCGCTCCCTCTAGAGGCTCGTAGGACTGCACGTACTCCATGGCCTTCTTCATAGCGTAGCGACCCATGCCGCGGTTGGTGTTGTTCACGTTGCCGCCCTGGCTGCCGGAATTGGCTCGCACGACGAACAGGCCCTCGAAGTCGCGGCACATGGCGTTCTCGTCCACCAGGGGCTGTCCGCCATGCTCGTACATCTCCGGAACAACCTCCACAGTCTCCTTCAGGAAATCGAAGCCGAAGTTTCGCTTGAGCAGGGCCGCATTACGCTGGTACATCCAGCGCATGGTGGGCATGGACTCTTCAGTGACAGTGAGGTACACGCCGCCGTTCTCCGACCCTTTGCCGGCATCGTTGGCCAGGGCCATCGCCTGAATGACGCCCTCCTGGGTCGTAAGAACTTCAGGATCGACGTAGGCGGTGAGCGGGTTGCCGTCGGCGTCGGCCAAATCGCCCGAGTGTACCGAGTCGGCGCCCATCATGGCGCCCTCGGAAGCTGCAAAGCTCCGCGGGTAGACGGTCATGAGGTCATAGGTGCAGAACTCGTTGTCGGCAATGCGGCCGCCGTGACGCAGGATGGACATCTCCACCTCAGCCGTGTTGTCGAGGCAGTTGTTCGAAGTGCAGGAAGTGGAATTCCACCCGAAAAACTGGGTAGATCCGCCCGTGGCGCTTACCGTCGCCTTGGCGTGGTACACGCGGTATTCACCCGTGGGAAGGTAGATGCCCACCGCGCCCAGGCAGCGTCCGTCCTCGATGATGAGGTCGGTGATCATGGTCTTGTCATGAACGGTGACGTAGTCCTTCGAACGGAAATAGTCGGACCAATGACGTGTCATGGAATGCTCGATACCGCGCGTCGTCGGGAAGTCGTAAAGGTAGAACGGCGTGCCGTCGTCGTTGCGCGGCGAGAGGATCTCGCCCATATTGGCGATGGCCACCTCGGGATACATCTCATCCTTGTCCTGGACCTTCATCTGCTTGAACAGGCTCCAGTCACGCACGAACGTGCCCTCGGGCACCTCGTCGGCGGTCTCGTAGTAGGCCTCGGGTGTCCAGGTGTGCATGATGTCGAAGTTCATGCCGAACGCGCCGCCGAAGCCATAGGGCGCCTTATCCACCACGATAAGGTTCTGACCCGCTCGGCAGGCTTGCTCCATAGCAAACGATGCGCCGAAACCGCCGCCGATGAGCAAGATGTCCGTATCGAAAACGCTCGCGGTAACCTCCGCCGCGGCAACGGTGCCGGCGCTCTCAGCTCCAGTATCCGCCATCTCGCTCTGGCTCGTCGGCGCGCAACCTGCAAGCGCACCGCCCGCCAAAGCCGCCGCGCCGGCCGTCAGACCGCCCAGCTTGAAGAACGAACGTCGGTCCATGCTGCGAACCGCCTTCTCTCCTTGCGTGTTCCCCATCCCTCTTTCTCCTTTCAAATAGGGATCAGACGAGGAAGAGATTACGCATCGTCAACGTCGGCAGCAAAAGTTGCGTTATCGGAACAATCGTTGACCTTCTTATGCCCGACAATGCGCCTGATAATTGTTGCGCATTTGGAATATCGTCAGGCGCGAGATACTCGCGCGTATCATATGATGCAACGGAGGAGACGGGGGGCAACGATGGAGCGTGCGGGAGAGGGTTGGAGCGACGGCAGCGATGCGGCTTTGGTGTTCGATCGGTGGATGAGAATTATCACAAGCCGATTGAGAGCGGAACGCGAATCTACCATAAATCAGTTCTGGATGCTTCTTGTCACTAGCGGTAAGCCAGCAATGCCTGTAGCCGCAGCGGCCAACATACTAGAACTGAACTACACGACTATTGCCGAGTGCACTGCGCAGCTCGTTTCCGTGGGAGCTCTTGAGAAAACCAAATCCGAAGACGATAGTCGCTGCGCTCTCATCACCACAACCAAGGCGGGCGAGCATCTGATGGACACCCTGGATCGATGCCTCGTGTCAGTTGCGAAAGACGCCCTCGCTCCCCTCGAGGGAGAAAGGCGCGTGCAGGGGCTGCGCCTCTTCTACGAGGTATGCGTCCGACTCGGCAAGAAGCGAATGGCGGGCAACTTGGTGCGCGGAGACAGCGTCTTCATCATTACCTGCCAGCAAATCGCCGTCGAATTCGGTCACCTCTGCCGGCAGTACCGCCTCAACGAGATTCAGGGCCACACGCTCCTCGCCATCGGCCAGAGCGAATGCGCTTCAATGAAAGCGCTGCGCAAGAAGCTGTGCCTGGACGCCCCTACCCTCTCCCGCGCCGTCTCGCGCCTCGTCGAGCGAGGATTCGCAAAGCGCGTCGAGGGCGCCAGTCGCCGAGAGACGAACGTCGCGCTCACCGCAAGCGGCCTACAGTGCGCCTCGAGCCTCGCCGAGGAAACCGACTCCATGCTCGCGCGGCTCTTCGCCGACGACTACGGCAGCCCGACATTCCGCCAAACGGTGAGCGCCCTGCGCGCGTCGCTCGAAGAGTACGCCCGGCAGCGCTAGCGTCCCTTGCGGATACCGCCTTTGCGGCCGTTGGCCTTTGGGGGCTTGCCAGCTCGTTGGGGCTTCGGGGCCGGGCCGCGGCCCTTCGCGGGCTTGAAGGCGCTGGCTTTGCCCTTTCCCTTACGCGGGGCGCCGCCGTCCTCGTCGCGCTTCTTCGGGCGGATGGGGCGGATGAGGCACTGCTCGTCCCAGCCGATGAGATCGGTGCGGCCGGCCTTCACCAGGGCCTCGCGCACCAGGTCGTAGTTGGCCGGGTTGCGGTACTGGATGAGCGCGCGCTGCATGGCTTTCTCGCGGGCCGACTTGGGCACGTAGATGGGCTCCATGGTGCGCGGATCCAGCCCCGTGTAGTACATGCAGGTGGAGATGGTGGACGGCGTGGGGTAGAAGTCCTGCACCTGCTCGGGGTTGAAGCCCATGTCGCGCACGTATTCCGCAAGCTCCACCGCCTCGGCGAGCGTGCTGCCCGGATGCGAGCTCATGAGGTAGGGCACCACGAACTGGCTCTTCCCCGCCGCGCGGTTGGCCTCGTCGAATGCCTCGCAGAAGGCGTCGTAGACGGCCCGCGGCGGCTTGCCCATGGCGGAAAGCACCGTGTCGGACACGTGCTCGGGGGCCACCCGCAGCTGGCCGGACACATGGTGGGCCGCCAGCTCGTGCAGGAAGGTGCGCTCGGGGTCGGGGTCGGCCATCACGTAGTCGAACCGGATGCCGGAACGGACAAACACCTTCTTCACCCCCGGCAGCTTCCGCAGCTTGCGCAGAAGGCCCGTGTAATCGCGATGGTCGGCCTTCAGCGCCGGGCAGGGCCTCGTGCCCAAACAGCGGCGGTCGGCGCAGGCGCCGCGGGTGCGCTGCTTGGCGCAGGCCGGCCCGCGGAAGTTCGCCGTGGGGCCGCCCACGTCGTGGATGTATCCTTTGAAGTCGGGCTCTTCGGTCATAAGGCGCGCCTCTTCCAGCAGCGACTCGTGGGAGCGGCCCGTCACGATGCGACCCTGGTGGAAGGTGAGCGCGCAGAAGGCGCACTCGCCGAAGCAGCCGCGACAGGAGGTGAGCGAGAACTTCACCTCGGCAAGCGCCGGCACGCCGCCGGCCGCGTCGTAGCTCGGATGCCACGTGCGGGTGTAGGGCAGGCGGTAGACCGCGTCCATCTCGTTTTGGGTCAGGGGCGCGGCCGGCGGGTTCTGCACCACGTACACGCCGTGCGGGTACTCCTCCACCAGGCGGCCGCCCGTAACGGGGTCGCTCTCGCGATACTGCACAGCGAAGCTCTCCGCGAAGGCGCGTTTGCTGGCGCTCACGTCCTCCCAGCTCGGCAGCATCCGATAGTCCACCACATGCTCGAGCGAGCGGGTGCGGAACGCCGTGCCGTCGATGAACGTGAGGTCCTCCACGGCAAGGCCCGCGGCAAGCGCGTCGGCAATCTCCACGATGGAGCGCTCCCCCATGCCGTAGGAGATGAGGTCGGCCCCGGAATCCAGCAGAATGGAGCGCTTGAGGGAATCGGACCAGTAGTCGTAATGGGCCAACCGTCGCAGGCTCGCCTCGATGCCGCCTAAGATGATGGGAGTCTTCTTGAAGATGCGGCGGATGAGGTTGGAATACACCACGGCCGCGTGGTTGGGCCGGGCACCCCCCGCACCGCCGGGGGTATAGGCATCGTCGTGGCGGCGCTTCTTGTTCACCGTATAGTGATTCACCATGGAATCCATGTTGCCCGCCGACACGAGGAAGCCCAGCCGCGGCTCGCCGAAGACGGCGATGCTCTCCGGGTCGTTCCAGTCGGGCTGGGCGATGAAGCCCACCTTGTAGCCGTGCGATTCCAGCACGCGCGTGATGATGGCGCTGCCGAAGGAGGGATGGTCCACGTAGGCGTCGCCCGACACGTAAACGAAGTCGAGCTGGTCCCAGCCGCGCGCGAGCGCCTCTTCACGCGTGGTGGGCAGGAAGGCTGAAGCCGGCAGCGCAGCCTGGGGCGCCTTGGCGGCGCGATTCTTCGGAGATTTCGACGCGGGCTTCTTCGACACAGGTAACACGTCCTTCATAGAAACGGGCGGGGAAGCTCCCCGCCCTGGTTGCAAATCTGACATCAAGCGGCAGGGACAGAGCCCCTTGCCCTGCAAAACGCTACTCGGCCTGAGGATCGGCGTCCGCGGCAGCCTCGGCGGCCGGAGCATCGGCGGCATCTGCGGGCACCTCGGCCGTGGTGATCTTCGCGTGCTCGGTCACGTAGCGGGCGGCCTTCAGGCGCTCGGCAGTCTCGCGCAGGGCGAAGCCGCGGCCCGAATCCTCCAGCTGTTGGCGCATCATCTTCGGGTTCGCCTGGGGATTCATGCCATAGCAGGCGTCTTCCATATCCTTGTCGGTCAGCGTCAGACGCTCGTGGCGGTACACGGCGTCCAGGCAGAAGCCCTGCACCAGCACCTCGCGCGTCTGCATCATCAGCATCATGCCGAACTGCTGCTCGCCGCCGTTGGCCGCGATGAACTGCTCCCAGGTCATGCCCTGCTGCTGCAGCTCCATACGCAGGTTCTGCACCAAGTGATCGCGCGTTGCCTCGTAGATCTCGTCGGCGATGCGGCCGTTGAAGCGGCTGGTCAGCTTGCCCACCACCATCTGCTGCACATAGCCCTCGTAGGCCTCGCGCTGCTGAGCCTCGAACACGCGGCGCATGTCGTCGCGCAGAGCCTGCACGCTGGCGAACATGGGCATGTTCGCCTTCACCCACGCGTCATCGATGACGGGCGTGACCTCCTTCTGCACGTTGTTCACCGTCACCGTGCACTGGATGGGCTTCATAACGGGCTTGCCGTCTTCCACGCCCATCGGTGCGTCGAACGTGAACTCCTTGGTCTGGCCCGGCTCCATGCCGATCAGCGCGGCATCGAAGCCCTCGGGCATATAGCCGCGACCCAGAGGATAGGTGCGATCGTCGCAAGTGAGCGCCTTTATCTCCTCGTCGCCGTCCATGCATTTCATGGCGATGGAGCACGCGTCGCCCTCCTGCAGCGGACGCGGGTCGCACACCTCGTACACCACCGCGTTGGCGGCCAGATCCTCCATCTGCTGGTTGATGGGCGTCTCGTCGAACACGAAGGGCTGCACGGTCACTTCCACCGGCTCATAGGAGGAAAGCTCGTAGGCGGGCTTCACCGTCACATCCATGGTGAAGGTGAACTTCTTGCCGCGCTCGAACTTCACCGTGGGCACCACCTTCGGCGGGAAGGCCGGCACCAGGTTGCGCCGGTCTAGGGCGCGGGGCATCAGCACCTCGATGGCGCTGGCCTCAACCACCTTGTCGAGATCGGCGATGCCCAGAGACTCCTGGCACAGCTGCTCGATGGTCTTACCCGGCTGCGGACGCACGCCCATCTGCATGGCGAAGGCCTCGCCGGCCTCCTTCAGGGCGTTGTTTACCTCGATGGCCGTGGCCTCGCAGTCCAGCTTGATAACGCCGTCAGCCAGCTTCTTCTCGGTTACTCTCATGGGTTCGGTGCTCCTTCTTCATGAATGGGGCCCGCCTTCTGCGAGCCCTCAAAGGTTTGGGCGCTATGGTAGCACAGCCGTCTCCCGCTGCCTGCGAGGCCTTCGCCACGCAGCGGGAAGCCCACAATTCACAAGCATGGCGCGCCCCGCCGCGAAGGACGGAACGCGCCATGAAAGGGAGGGCGATGACTGATTGCGCGATAGCTACTTCGCGTAGCGGGGCTTCAACCCGCGCTCTTCAGCAGCGGCGCGCAAATCATTCCAATAGGTCAGGTGGTCCACCTCGGTCGAATCGCAGATCTCGGTGCACTGGCCGCACAAAATGCAGCGGTACAATCCGTCGCGCACCGCCTCCACCACGCGGTCGGCCTGATCATAGGGATCATAGTGGCGGTATGCCGTGGCCAGCATGGTCATAGGACCCACGTAGTCGGCGTTCACCTCCATAGCCGGGCACACCGAGCTGCAGCGACCGCAGCGCGTGCACCACTCGATGGAGTACACCTTCTCCTGATTTGCCATGTCGAACTGGTTGATCTCGTCGCGATTCATGTCGTCGAAACGCACGCGATTGTATCGCGCCGACGTGGCCAAATGGCGCCGCGTCTTGTCGACGATAAGATCATGCAGCACGGGATATCCCGGCAGCGGGGCCATGGTATGATCGGAGTCGTCGATTGGCGTGATGCAGGCTAACTTCGGCTCATCGTCCACCAACATAGCACATCGACCGCAGCTGCGACCATGGCACGCGTAATCAAACGCGATGGGCTCCTCGTTCTCGTAGATGTACATCAGGGCCTCGAGCGCCGTCATCTTATCAGTATGGGGAACCTCGAACGTCTGGTCATAGGGCGCGGCGTCCTGAGACGGATCGAAGCGCGTGACGGTAATCTTCATTGAATCCTCCTCTTTGGAATCTACGCCGCCGGCGTCCAGTCGATGGACTCCCAATCGACAGCGGGCATTTCGACTTTCTCGATCTCGTAGCTGCCCTCGGCACCGCCAATGGCCAACGAGCAAGCCCACTCATCGCTCTTCTCGGGGAACTCGGGGCGCAAGTAACTGCCGCGGCTCTCCTCGCGGGTGAGCGAAGCCAGCACCGAAAGCTCAGAAATGGTGAGCAGGTTGTAGTTCTCGATGGCCTCTTTCCACTCCATGTTGTAGGCGAGGGTCGGACTGCCCACGGCCTGGCGCGGCAAATCTTCCTTGCGAATGCGAGCCAGTTCGTCGCGGGCTGCCTCCAGCGCCTCAGTGGTGCGAATGATGCCCATGGCGGAGCCCGCCGCCTTCTGGATGGCGCGACGGATGGTCACGGGGCGCATGTCGCCGCCCTCGGCATTGGTGCGAATGGCGGTCAGGCGCGCGTTCTCGGCATCGACCAGCGACAGGTCCAGCTCGCCGAGCTCGGCCATGCGCGCATACTGGATGGCGCAGTCCATGGCGTAATTTCCATACAGATAATTGTGTTCGACACCGGGGCTTCCCGCCGCACCAGTCATACCACCGCCACGTGCACAGAACAGACCCGCGAACTCACGGCTCATGGCCTTCTCATCGGTGAGCACGCTGCCCTGGTGCTCGATCATCTCCAAGCCGCATTCGATCACATCACTCGTGGGATCGATGCCGAAGGTGTCGCGGAACAGGTCGATGTTGCGGCGGTAGAAATAGCGAATCTGGGAGCGCGCCTCATCAGTCGTGTAGTCGACGTACACCCCGCCGGCGTCGGATCCGCGGCCCTCGGCGATGGCCTGACCGACGGTCTGGAGGAACAGGGTGCGGCTCTCCTGGTACTTCAGTGGGTTCTCCTCATCTACGAGGAACAAGTCGCCGTTTCGGTCCTTGATATAGCCCACCGACATACTGTCGGCGCCCAGGCCAGCCGGGTAACCGCAGGCGATGCCCGTGGGATACACGGTGATGAGATCGTAGTCGGCCCATTCGGAATCCACAATGGGGGCGCCGTGGCGGAAGGCAGCCATCTCCAGATCGGAGGTGTTGTCCGGCACGCTGCCCGACATGGGCGCCACCGTGTTCCAGCCGTTCAGCCAGCAGGTACCGCCCGTGGCCAGAACCGTCGCCTTCGCACGGAACACGCGAAATGCGCCGGTGGGCAAGTGGATGCCCATAGCACCCTGGCACACGCCGTCCTTAACGAGAAGATCGGTGAGCATGGTCTGATCGACGATGCTCAGCCACGGCGACGCCGTCAGGGCATCCATCTCGTGACGCGGGAACGAGCCCTCTACCATGTACATTTTTATCGCTTCGATATCTGAGAAGACGTGGTAACTGCCATCCTCGTTGCGCTCGGGGAACATCTGCCCCTTGTTCAGCACCTCCAAGTCGAGTTGATGGCCCTGGCCCGAACGAGACGGATCGGCTGCGTTGCACTGCTCGGCATAGCGACGGGCCGCCAAGTTCACCTCTTGGTTCAGCACGGGTCCCACCTGGGAGTCGAACTGATAGAAATTAGGATCGTAAATCCAGGTGGTCAGAAAATCGAAGTTCATGCCGGCAACGCCGCCAGAACCGAAGGGTCCCTTCTCCACCACCATGGTGTTCAAGCCGCTCTTGGCAGCATTGGCCGCCGCGGACATACCCGCATAACCGCACCCGCACACCAGAAGGTCGGTCTCGTATACCTCGTAGGTACCGTTCGGCGTGACCACTTCCTGCCCAGTTGCTGCCAGCGAGGCCTCCTCACCTGCCGGCGTGCAACCAGCCGCACTCAAGCCGGCGCCCGCCAGGAAAGCGAAGCCAGCCGCAGCGCTGGCGCCCTTCAGGAAACTGCGCCGGGAACATCCGACAGAACCGTCGTCGAGCATGGTGGCATCGTCCATAGCCATCCCCTTTCCTCTCTGCTCGTTGCAAGACAAGAAGAGAATGGCACGAACGGTCTCGGCGTCTGATTCGCAGTTTTAACGGAGTGTCAAATATAGACTGACAGAAATGCCGTTCTGTCAAGCGCGACTGGACAGCCTTTTAGATCCGCAAGTATGATGGCCCCCGCAGGAGGGAGATGCACATGAGGGTACAATATGTGGAGAAGCCGGCAGGCTTCGATGTGCGGATGCGCGTCGTGCAGACCATCACGCAACCCATCGGGGAGCTTTCTGTTGCCGAGATATGCCGCCGAGCCGACATATCTCGGCAAACCTTCTACAGCTATTTCGAGTCGAAGTACGCCATCGGACCATGGTATGCCTCGCATTGCGACACCTTCACTCTCGATCTTATCGGTCGGTCGCTCGGCTGGCGCGAAGCCTACGAAGGATGGTACACCCTTTTAGGAAAGCAGCGGCTGCTCTTCGAAAACGCCTCAAAGAGCAGGTTCAACGATGAGGGAGAGAGGAGAATTGCCGAACAGCGCATAAGCGCATTCCAAGCGGCCTTCAAGGAACGCGGGGTTGACTTCACCGACGAGTACCGAGGATTCGCCCACATGTGCGCTGTCATGGAACGTGCCGCCTTCCATCGCTGGCTCAAGGAGTGCTACGCCACGCCGCCCCACGAGCTGGCACGCTTCACCGAGCTATGCGTGCCACCCCTGCTGCACCGCGCGCTGAGCTGAGGAGCGCTCCCCGGCTGTCGGGCGGCCTGAAGGCCGCCCCTACACGCGTTCCACGAACTTGTAGCCGACGCGCCAAACGGTGAGCAGATATTTGGGCTGGGAGGGATTGTCCTCTATCTTCTCGCGAATCTTGCGCATGAACACAGTGATGGTGTTCTCGTCCACCGACGAGTCCTCGCCCCAGATATGCTCGTAGATTTGGGCGCGCGTGAACACCTGACCCGGGTTGGCCGCCAGAAGCGCCAGGATCTCGAACTCCTTGGCCGTCAGGTTCACCGGCTCGCCGCGCAGATAGGCCTCGTACTGGTTGAACCGTATCTCGAGATCGCCCGTGCAACTGGCACCTTCGCGACTAATGGCCTTGGCGAAAGCCAGATCGTCCCGATGGCGCCGAAGATGCGCCTGCACCCGCAGAAGCAGCTCATCGGAGCTGAAGGGCTTCACCACATAGTCATCGCCTCCGGCGTTGAACCCGATGGACTTATCGACGATGTCGCCTTTCGCCGACAGAAAGATGACGGGGATACGCCGCCCGCTCTCGCGCATGGTGCGGCACACCTCGAAGCCGTTCATGCCGGGCATCATCACATCCAGCAGCAGCAAGTCGGGTTTCTCGGCCGCCAACAGCTCAAGGCCCGCGGCTCCGTCCATCGCGCCGCAGAACCGGTAGCCCGCGTTCTCCAGGATGCGCCGCATGAGCACATGTAGGCTCTTGTCGTCGTCGATGAGCATCACCTTAGCCGCGCCTCGCGCGCCCGCCGTAGCCGCCTGATCCATATCACGCCTCCTTCGCCCGCACAGGCAACGTCACGGTGAACACGCTGCCCCGGCCCAATTCGCTTTCCACTTCAATCTTGCCCCCGTGCATGTCCACATACTCCCGGGCCAGGGCCAGCCCCAGCCCCGTGCCGCTGTACTTGCGCGACACCGAGGAATCGACCTGCACGAACCGCTCGAAAATGCGCTCCTGATCTTGCTCGGCTATACCGATGCCGGTATCAGCCACATGAATGAGCACCGCGCTCTCCTCGGGTGCGCGTTCAATAGACAGACGAACCGTGCCGCCGGCCGGCGTGAACTTCATGGCATTGCCGCACAGATTCTCCACCACATGGCGTATCTTCTCGAAGTCGGCGCGTACCAAGGGCACATCGGGCTCAATCTCGCAGATGAACGCAATGCCGTTGCGCTGGGCCAGGGGGCGCACCACGTCGGCCACGATACCGGCCACGTCCCCCAAATCGGTCACTTCGACGGCCATCTCCGTCCTTCCCGCATCGAGTCGGCTCATCTCCAAAATGTCGTTGATCATCAGCAGAAGCGCCCGGCTGTTAGCCTCGATCTCCCGTCGCGTCTCGGCCTCCTCCTCGCTCGCCGGCGCACTCTCGTTGTTCAACAGCTCCGTAAAGGCGATGATGCTCGTCAGAGGCGTGCGCAGCTCGTGGCTCATCATAGCCAGGAAGTCCGATTTGTACTGGTTGTCCTCGCGAAGGCGCTGGTTCACTTCCTCCAACTGGGCGCGTTGGCGCTCCAGCACCTCGTTGGTGCGGGCCAGCTGTTCGGTACGATCGGCCACCTGCGTTTCCAGATGCTCGTAGCTGTCGGACAGCTCGGCGGCCATGGCGTTGAACTCCTGCATAAGGTCGTTCATCTCGCGCGACGACTGGGAGTAGGCGAAGCGCACGTCCAGATTGCCGTGCTGGATGCTCTCCACACCTCGCTGAATGCGCGCCAGGGGGCGGGTGACCAGATAGGTGAGCGCCAGGTAGACCACCAGCAGGCACACCACCAACATACCCGAGAAAAAGATAACGTCCTGCACCACCGAGGAGCGCTCGCTTTCGGTGTACACGTCCAACGGCATGACGATGGAAATGGCACCGCCCACATCGCCCAGTTGCCATCCTTCCTTCGGAAAGCCGGTCACGTCGATCTCGCCCGCCGGCTCACCATGGCATTCCAGGCAGTTCTCCTCGATGCGCATGGGCGCCGCGTAACGGAATACCTCCTCGCCGTCTACCGAGGCGATCTCGTAGTACTCGGCCGCCGACCCCTCGTTAAACGCAGTAAGAGCCGCCGCCTCGAAGGAATCCGGCTCGTCGGCCGCATTGCGCGGGTTGAAGTTGACGAACTTCGTGGAATAGGTGGACTGGGAGGTGAACAGCGCGCCGATGCTGCGGCCCACGATGGCGCAATGGAGGCCTTGGTAGACTCCTTCGCTCGTATAGGAAATCTGCTCCAGGCGCTCTTGGTTGGAGGCCATGAACTCCCACACGGCATCCATTTGCTGAGCCAGCACCTGCCCCTTCTCGCGCAGCTCGTTTTCCATTTGGGCACGGGCGTTCATCGACGTCCAGCCGATGTTCGTCACCAGCGACACGGCGATGAGCAACCCGATCAGCAGGCCGAATTTCGTCTTCAACCTGATATTTCCCAGTCCCCTTGCGCCCATACGCTCCCCCGTCCGCATGCGATCAGCGTCACTCAGCTGCACCGAGATGCCGTTCCATCTCTGCCATCAACTCGTTGATCATAGCATCATCGCATGCGACCAAGACGCAGGCAATATCGGCAAAGGCGGCATAGAACGACCCCGCCGATGCCGCCGCATGCGCCGCCATCAAGCGGTCGCGAAGAGCGGACGCCCACAGGGACAGATGCTCCTCCAGAAACGCCGCCTGATGCTGCATATCATCGAGGGCCCGTGAGATATCCCCCACCTGCCATGCCCGCAGCGCGCGCTCCCCCAACGCGGCCATGAATCCCAGCTCAGTGCCGAGATGGTCGTCGGGTTCGTGGGGGTAGCCCGCCGCAGCGAAACCCGCCGCCCGGTAAGCGTCGCGCACCGCCAGCGTGGAAGCCTGGAACAGCAGGCCGTCGGCGCTACGGTACACCGACTCCCACGGAGGGGCCAGAGGTGTGGCGGGCCCCACGAACAGCTTCATGTATTCGGCGGCCAGCGCTCCATCCCCAATACCGGAGGCGGCCGCGGCGGCGATCGCCGTTCCGTCCATCAGCTCGGCTCCGCCGCCGGCGTCGGCCATCGCCTCCGCCAGGAACGCCAACGCTGCACCCACCTCGTCGGTCGCACACCATGTCGCAAGTTCCTCGTCGGGCTCGGCGGCGAAGACCCGCGCCGTGAGCGCATAAAGCAGCTGCCTCAACGCGAGCAACTCCGCCACGGCATCGCGCGTATCGTCCGCGGCAACCTCTCGACTGTATCCCATATCCTGGACCTCTCTTGTGAACGCGGGCGGCGGCAACCGAGGGGAGGGACTTGCCGCCGCCCGTTAGAGCCGCTTCGCTTACAGAACCACCGGCACGGCGCCGGCCTCGGTGGCCGCCTCCTTGGGAGCAATCACCACCGACGGGTTGGTCTGGGAGGCGCTGGGCAGGAAGGGAAGTTCGTTCACGCCTTCGGGGTGGGCGGCGCGCAGCTCCTCGATATCGCCGAATTCGAGGGCGCGCATGGGGCATGCCGCCACGCAGGCCGGCTTCTCCCCCGCCTCGCGCAGCTGAATGCAGGCATTGCAGCGATGCACGACATGCAGGCTCTCCACCAGCTGCGGATGGCCGTAGGGACACGCCTTCACGCAGTACTCGCAGCCGATGCACTTGCTGTCATCGTGTTGCACGGTGCCGTCGGCCTCGTTCACATAGGTCGCCCCGTTGGGGCACACCTCCACGCAAGCGGGATTCTCGCAGTGGTTGCAGGTGGCGGCATAGTGGAAGCCCTTCACCGCAGGATAGGCGCCCACCTCGTAGTCGTCGACATGTCGGAATATCACGCCGATCTCGTTGTCGTTCTTGTCCTTGCAGGCGATCTGGCAGGTGCGGCAGCCGATGCAGTTATCCTGATTGAAGAAGAACCCCTTGCGCGCAGCAGTCTCGTTTGCCATGGCTCATTCCTCCTTACAGCTCGATGATGCGCTGCGGTTGCTCGCAGTCGGGCACCAAAGGCTCGCCAGTGTATTTTTCGAAATTGCAGTTGTAGTTGTTGTAGCCGGAAACGGCCATGCCGCTGACGGTGGGACCGCACAGCACGTTGTCGGCACCACCCAGGTCGTACTCCTCGCTCTCGTCGAAGTCGACCCAAGCGCCGTGGGGCAGCCCCACCATGCCGGGCATCAGCGTCTGCAGCACGCTGGCAGTGCGCACGATCTTGCCGTAGGCGTTATACACCACCACGTCGTCGCCCGTCTGAATGCCCTTGTCGGCCGCATCCTGAGCACTGATGAACACGGGGTTCGGCCACGCTTCCCGCAGCCAGGTAACATTGTCGTAGACACTGTGAGAGCGACGGTAGTAATGGGGGTTGTACACCACGTAGGGATACTCGTCGCTGCGCGTCTCCCAGCCTTCCACCGCCGGATGGTAAGACGGATAGGGCTTGAAGTTGCTTGAGAAGCCCAGGGAATCCAGCGTGTCCTTCTTCCACTGGCAGTAGATCTCGAATTTGCCGGAGTTGCTCGGCAGCGGATTGGCCACCGGATCGGCCACGAAATCGGCGTAGGCGATGAAGCTGTGCTCGTCACCGGCGGAGCGTTCCACCTGATAGGAGCCGCGCTCCATGAACTCGGCCAGCGGCACCTTGCCCTCTTGGGGCTCGCCCTCGCATTCCCAGCTTGCCAGATCGTCGGCCGTTACCGTTACCAGGGGCACCATCTCGCCGCCCTCGGCGACCGTAGCGCCCAGAATCTCGTTCATGAACTGCTGCTTCTCGGAAAGCGGGTACACCTCATCGGGATCGAGCCCGCAGGCCTCGGCGATACCGCGGCCGATCTCCTGGTCGGTCTTGGCCTCGAAGAGGGGCTCGATCACCTGGGAGTAGATGAGCAGAGTCTCGCGGTTGCTCAGCTGGCCGAACCGGCCCGGGCGCTCCCACTCGGTGGTCACCGGCAGGACGATGTCGGAGTACTTGGCCTGGGTCGTGAGGAACTGGGCGTTGCAGAACACGAAGTCCACCGCGCGATGGGCCTCGATGCCGCGAACCAGGTCGGGCGTGGTCTGCAGACGGGCGGAATGCTCCCAGAAGATGACATGGATATCCAAATCGCGCTCTTCGCGCGGCTGGGTCACGGCGCAGATATTGCCCACGAAGGGGTACTTCTTCTCCAGAACGCTCTTCCACAGAATAGGACCGGCCACCAGGTCGTCCACGCCGTTGTCGATAGGCGGCACATTCGCCATGCCGGCCGCCACCAACGAGGGACCGCCGTTGCCCGCCTGGGCGTAGTAGGCGGTGCCGCACGCATGGCCGCTCTTGCCGAAGTGACCGCCCATGGCACCCAGGGTCATGAACATCTGAGGCACGTCCTCGGAGTCGTGGCAGCGGGCGAAGCTGTAGCTGTGCAGCAGCATCACCTTATGCTGCTTGCCGATGGCCTCGGCGTACCAGCGGATGTCCTCCACAGGCGTTCCGCAGATCTCGCTCGCCCACTCGGCCGTCTTGGGCGTGCCATCGTAGGCGCCTAGAATATAGTCCTTGAAATTCTCGTTGGTGGTGGCATCCGCGGGCATATGCTCGGCGTCGAATCCGACGCAGTAGGTGTTCAGGAAGTCCCAGTCCACCACATCGCCGCGCTCCTCGTCCAACTTCACCATCTCATAGGCCACTGCGATCATAAAGGCGGTATCGGTGCCGGCGCGCAGCGGAATCCAACGGGCATTCAGCAGTTGCGCCGTGGCGTTGTAGCTGGGGGCGATCACCACAAACGACACCCCGGCCGCCTTGGCGTTCAAGAAACTCAGGCACGTAGAACCTGCCGAGGCCCAAGCAGGATTGCAACCCTGCAACACGATCGTCTCGGCATTGAGCATGTCGTAACGGTCGTTGGACGAGGCGGCGCCGCCGTCTTTCGAGGGCAGGCCCAACTTGGTGGTATCCAGGTTGTAGGTGCCCATGGAAGTGGTATCGGTAATGCCCACATAACCGCCCAGCGCCAGCAGCGGACGCATGGCGTTGTAGCTCACATAGCTGCCGGAATGGGCCAAAATGCTGCGCGGACCATAGGTATCGTAGGCGCGTTTCAACTGGTCACCCACATATTTGAAAGCCTCATCCCAGCTGATGCGCTCCCACTCGTCTTTGCCGCGCAGCTCGCCATGGGGCTCTTCAGGGCTCCAGTTCTTGCGCTTCATGGGGTACTTCAAACGATCGGCCCCGAACACCTGCATGCGCTGGGAACGTCCGCGCACGCAGCCGCGCTGCTGGGGGTAGTCCGCGCTGTCCTCATGGGTGTCGTCGCTCTTCTGGCGAATGACCACGCCGTCTCGCACGAGCACCTTATTCATGCAGCGACCGCCGCAATTGTGCCAGCAGGCCGCGCTGACCCACGCGCCCTCGGTGAGATTGCGGCCGTAGTCGGTCTCGGACGTGTTCTCGTCGCCGGTCACAACGCCCGTATCGGCCATCCCCACCTTGTTCGAGCAGCCGGCCATCGCCCCCGTTGCCAAGGCAGCCGACGCCACAGCCGACGCCTTCACGAAGCTGCGACGACTCACCTCCGATGATGCGCGAACTTTATCGAGCAAGCCCGTCATGGTTCCTCCTTCTTCTCGCCTTCCCCTCGAAGCCAATGCTTCGAATACGAGACAAAGAGTACTTACCACAACTATTAATCACCATGCTTGGAATCCTTAGTTTCCCTTACCCGAATCTTTCCCAATTCTTAACGGCGTTGGGTTTCTGGCAAAGCGAAACAGCGCCAGATTCGCGGCGGAAGCCACGTGACGCGGGAAAGGGCGGCCTGAAGGCCGCCCCTACGGGAGACTCGGGTCGGTGGATGAGCTCCGGCTACGAGGAGGTTCGGGCGTGGCGAACGAGCCGAACCGTAGGGGCGGGGTTTACCCCGCCCGTCAGTCGCGACGGACCCGAGGAGCGCGGGCCGGTTGTCGGGCGGCCTGAAGGCTGCCCCTACGGGAGACTCGGGTCGGTGGATGAGCTCCGGCTACGAGGAGGTTCGGGCGTGGCGAACGAGCCGAACCGTAGGGGCGGGGTTTACCCCGCCCGTCAGTCGCGACGGACCCGAGGAGCGCGGGCCGGTTGTCGGGCGGCCTGAAGGCTGCCCCTACGGGAGACTCGGGTCGGTGGATGAGCTCCGGCTACGAGGAGGTTCGGGCGTGGCGAACGAGCCGAACCGTAGGGGCGGGGTTCACCCCGCCCGTCGGCCCCAACAGACCCGGGGAGCGCTCCCCGACTACCGGGCGGCCTGAAGGCCGCCCCTACGAGAAGCTCGGGTATGACGGGGTGTTGTCCGGCGAAGTTCTACTCGTTGCTCTTCAGGCTTTCCACCATGTTGATGTGGGCGAGCTTGGGGCGCATGACCAGCATGACCACGGCGGTGAACACCATGGTGAGCGCGAACGCTATGACGAAGCTGTCCCAATGGATGGCGCGACCGAACATCACCTGGTCCACCTCGGCGGTGACCACCACGAAGCCCTCCAGCACCACGCCGAGCCCCAGGCCCACCAGCGCCCCCAGCACCGTAAGCAGCACGATCTCGCGGAAGATGTAGGCGTTCACCTCGCGCGGCATGAAGCCCAGCACCTTCAGCGTGGCTATCTCGCGGGCGCGCTCGGTGATGTTGATGTTCGTGAGGTTGTACAGCACGATGAAGGCAAGCGCCGCCGCGGCCACCACCAGCACGATCACCACCATGTTCACCGACCTCAGCATCTGCTTGTACGAGGAAATCACCTCGTCGTTGTAGGCCACCGTGTCCACGGCGCCCGTGGCCCGCAGCGCCTCGCTGAGCGCTTGGCGCGCGGCCTCGTCATCGGTGACCTGGGCGTACACCGTCAGGTTTTCGGGCGCGTGGCCGAACACGCGCTGGAAGGTGGACGAAGTCACGAAGGCGTAGTCGCCGATGTAGTTCTCGATGATGCCGGCCACTGGCACCTGGTAGGTTTTCGCTGTGGCGTTGCCCAGGTCGTCCTGCTCGGCGAAGGTGAGCATGCCGCCGATGCTAAGACCCAACTTCGATGCCAGCTTCTCGGTGATCACCGCTCCGTCGTTGGTAAGCGGCACCGCCTCGCGGCCCTCGCGGGTGCGGAAGGTCCACAGCCCCTCGAAGGCCAAGGTGTCGGCCGGTGCAACGATGGTAGTCATGGCCTCGGTGCCGTCGGATCCCTGGGCGATCATCGACTCCTCGGTGGCGCGCACGCACACCGGCAACGTGCCGCGATCATCCATCAGGGCCGCGGCCTCGGCACGTTGCGATTCGGTGGCCTCGTCCTTCTCGGTGATAACCACGTTGTAGTCCACCAGCTCGCCGTATTGCACGTCGATGATGTCGTTGATGGAATTCTGCAGGCCCAGACCCGTCAGCAGAAGCGCCGTGCAGCCCGCGATGCCCACGCAGGTCATCACCAGGCGGCGCTTGTAGCGGAAGATGTTGCGGAAGGTGACCTTCCACGAGAACGAGAGGCGCCGCCACAGGGGCCCCACGCGTTCCAGCAGAATGCGCTTGCCCGCCTTCGGCGCCGGAGGGCGCATGAGCGCCGCCGGCGTCTCGCGCAGGGTGGCCGCGGCGGCGGCCCAGGTGGCCAAAAGCGTGATGCCCACACCGAAACCAGCAGCCGCAGCGGCGATGGGAGCGTCCACGGGCATGGCGCCGCGCGGCACGTAGTACACGATGGAATAGGCCTCCATAATCACCCAGGGCAGCACTTGCGAAAGCACCGCGATGCCCACCACGCTGCCCACGCCGGCGGCGAGGGCAGCGTAGATAAGGTACTTCGACGTGATGCGCGCCCGCGAATAGCCGAGGGCCTTGAAGGTGCCGATGAGCATGCGCTCCTCCTCCACCATGCGCGTCATGGTGGTGAGCGCTACCAAAGCGGCCACCAGGAAGAAGATGAACGGGAAAAACGACGCGATGGCATCGATGCGCTCAGTGTCGTTCTCGAAGCTGACCACGCCGAAATTCTTGCTGCGATCCATCACCAGCCAATCGGGCGGCTCGATGTCGTTGATCTTCTGCTGGGCCTCGGCGAGCTCGCGCTCGGCGGCGTCCAGCTGCTCGTTGGCCTCGGTGGCCGCCGCATCGTAGTCGGCCACGCCCTGCTCGTACTCGGCGCGGGCGGCCTCCAGGTCGGCCTTGGATTGCTCGTAGGTGGCCTTGCCCTCTTCCAGGCGTTTCTTGCCCTCCTCGATATCCAGCTGGGCGGTATCGAGCTTCTTCTGGGCCGCGGCGAACTGGGCGTCGGCCTGGGCGCGCTCGGCGGCCATCTGCTGCTTGGCCTCGGCCAGAGCCGTGGCGGCCTGGTCGATATCGGCGATGTTCTTCTCCAGCTCGGCCTTCTGGGCCTCCAGGGCCGCGCGCTGGTCGGCGGGCAAATCGGGCGACGCCAGGGCAGCCGTCACCTGGGCCAGCGCCTCCTGCATCGAGGGCAAGGCGGCCTGGGCCTCCTTCAGGTTGGCCTCGTTGGCGTCGATGGCGGCCTGGGCCTCGGCGAACTGGGCGTCGGCCTGGGCGCGGCGATCCTTCAGATCTTCCCCGCCCTGCACGTACTCCTTCTCGCCGTCGCTGATGTCGCGCTCGCTCTTGGCCAGCGTGGCCGCCGCCGCATCCAGCTTGCGCTGCCCCTCGTCCAGCTGGGCCTTCGCGTCGTCCAGCTGGGCGCGGGCGTCGGCCAGCTCGGTCTGGGCCCGCTGCTCCTCCTGCTCGTATTCGGCACGGGCCTCGTCCAAATCCTCCTGGGCCTCGGCCTGCAGACCCGCCACGCGCGCCTGCTCGCGCTCGGGGGCGATGGCCTCGATGGCTTCGACCACTTCGGCCACGCGCGCCTCGTAGGCGTCGCTGTCGGCCGGCAGCTCGGCAGCGCCGTCCACGGTCACGTAGGCCTCCACATAGGGCAGATCGGGGCCGAAATCCTCGGGCAGCAGGTACATGAACTGCTGAATGGTGCCCGAGCCGATGGTGGTGGTGCCCATGGAGGTGGAGCTGACGTACAGCGGCGAGTGCACCCGCCCCACGATGGTGAACTCGGTGCGCGTCAGCGTGTCGTCCACATCGCCCACCGTGGTGTCCACGGTGATAGTGTCGCCCAATTCTGACGGCCCGCTCATCACCCTGTCGTTGAACACGACGCACTCACCAGGAGCCTCGGGCCAGCGCCCCTCCACCAGGTCGAGACGGTTCAGATAGTCGCCGTCGTCGGAGGCAATGGCGGCGTCGCCAGTTTTCTGGCTGGTCGCCGCGGCCGCGGGCAGCGAGTGCGCGCGCACCACGTACTGATCACCGTTCAGCGTGGCCAGCACGTCGGCCGAGTAGGCCGGCATCACATGCTGCACGCCCGGCACCGCGCGCAGCGCCTGAATGTCGTCGTCGGTAAGCCCCAGGGTGGACACCACGCGGATGTCCATCAGCGCCGTGCCGTCGTAATAGGCATCGGCGGCCATCTTCATATCGGGCGCCGTCATGCGCAGGCCCGCGTAGAAGCCGGTGCCCAGGGCCACGATGGCGGCGATGGCAATGAAACGCCCGAGCGAATGGCGCACCGAGCGCGCGATGTCCTTGTTGAACGCCTTCACGCTACCACGCTACCATTCCAGCACCTCGGCCGACAGCGGGGCCTCGTTCACTTCCACAGCGGCCACCGAGCCCTCGCGCACGTGGATGACGCGGTCGGCGATGGAGCAGAACGCGGAATTGTGGGTGACCACCACCACGGTGCGGCCGGTCTCGCGGCAGGTGTCCTGCAGAAGCTTCAGAATGGCCTTGCCCGTCTCATAGTCCAACGCGCCCGTGGGCTCGTCGCACAGCAGCAGCTTGGGGTTCTTCGCCAAAGCGCGGGCGATGGCCACGCGCTGCTGCTCGCCGCCGGAAAGCTGCCCGGGGAAGTTCCGCACGCGGTCGGCCAGGCCCACCGAGGCCAGCACCTCGTCGGCCGGCAGCGGGTTCTTGCAAATCTGGGAGGCCAGCTCCACGTTCTCGCGCGCCGTGAGGTTCGACACCAGGTTGTAGAACTGGAACACGAAGCCGATGTCGTAGCGGCGATACTTCGTCAGCTGCTTGCGGGAAAACGAGCTGACCTCGGCGCCATCCAGCGTAATGGTGCCCGAGGTGCAGCTGTCCATGCCGCCGAGCATGTTCAAAAGCGTGGTCTTGCCGGCGCCCGAGGGCCCCACGATGACCACGAACTCGCCCTGCTCGATCTGGAAGCTCATGGCGCGCACGGCCGCCACTTCCACCTCGCCCATCTGGTATATCTTGCTCACATCGCGAAATTCGACGAACGCCATACTGCCTCGCATTCCCACACCGATATCTCTCGTGGATTACCATACACGAGAAACGGGGCGCGGCCAATCGACGGAGCGGCGAAACAGCAGAAAAGCCAGCAGAGGCCCGAAGGTAAGCGCATCCAGGGCCGTGGTGCCGCTGCGTCCAGGGCCGTGGTGCCGCTGCGCCCGGGGCCCGCCGTAGCCTACAGGTCAACCACGGCCAGGTTGGCCGGGCCGCTGACGATGAAGCCCACGTCGCGCACATAGGCGCCGGCGGCCACTTTGCCGCTGTTGGCATCACTCGTCAAGGTTAGCTCGTTGCCCGTGGTGGAGGCCTTGCAGTTCCAGCTGTCCTCCAACGTCACATCGGCGCTGAAGGGGATGGTCACCGCCCACGATTCCACGCCGGCCCCGTAGTTGTTGCCCAGCATCTCGTACTTGAAGAAGGTGCGGCCGTCCTGCTCCCAGGTCTCGGCGATATCCAGCTGCCATTGGATGGTGCCCTCGGCGAAGGCCATCATGGCCGAGCCCTGAGCGTTGGGCTTCTTGTCGGCCCGAGCCAGCTGCACCTCCTTACGGTCGAAGCCGGGGCCGCGCAACGTGTCCACCAGCCACAGGCCCTCGTCGGTCAGATCGTCCAGCGAGAAGCCCGAGGTCTTCCCCACGTCCGATTTGAACAGGGCTGCGGCCTCGTTTTTGTTGGACAGGTTCCAGCAGATGTAGCTGACGTTCAGCTCGTCCATCAGACGCACCCAGGCATCGGCCGAATCGTAGTCGATCTCGCCGTCGCCCGTGGCCTCGCAGATGCCGAACTCCGACACGAACACCGGCAGCCCCCCTTCCACGACCGTGCGCAGGCGGTTGCGCAGGTCGTCCTGGTGGGTGGCGGCGTAGAAGTGCATGGCATACATGACGTTGTCGAACGCCAGCGGGTCGGCAGCGGCCGCCTCCACATCCTGGGACCAGGTGGGAGTGCCCACGATGATGACGGCATCGGGGTCGTTCGCGCGGATGACGGGGATGACCGTCTCGGCGTAGGACTTGATGTCGGCCCAGGTGGTGTCGCCGTTGGGCTCGTTGCATATCTCGTAAATGACGTTGCTGCGGTCGGCCAGATCGCGCGATACGATGGCGAAGAAGTCGGAGGCGGCCCACTCGTTGGTCCAGGGGTTCGCGTCCGACAGGGAATGCCAGTCGACCACCACGTACATATCGGCCGCCGTGGCGTATTCCACGCCCTGCATCACCAGATCGCGCAGGGCCGAGCGCTTGCCGTCGGCCGTGGCGTAGCCGCCCGACTCGGCGGAATACATCGCCAGACGCACCACGTTGGCACCCCAGTCCTGCCGCAGCTCGGTGAACAGGGGCTGGTTCACGTACTGGGGAAACCACGCCAAACCGTGGGTGGAAACGCCGCGCAGCTGCACGGGATTGCCCGCAGCGTCCACCAGCTGGGAACCCTGCACCTGCAGCGCACCGGCCGTGGAGGGCACGGCCAGATCGCGCGCCGGCTCCTCGGCCTCCTCCTGGGGGGCGGGGGCATCCTCGGCGGCCTCGTCGGCCTTCGGCTTAGGCGCCTGGGGCCGCGTGGGTTCTACCTCCACCGCCATGCCGGCGCCATAGTCGGGTGCGTTCGCCTGGCTCATGGACACGATGGCCAAGCCGATGCCCACCGCCACCAGCACCGCCAGCGCCGCAGCTGCCACCACCAGACGCTTGGCGCCACCTTTTTTTCCCGTTTGTGCGGCCATACACGCCCGCCCTTTCACTATCGCGCAGCCAGCTGCGGCATTGCGCCCGCAACCGGTCGAGAACATCCTGATCGAGTCGGTATTGTATCTCACCGCCATGCAGAAGCGGCCCAAACCGCCCGAAGCGCATACAAAGAGATTCCCCGAGCAGCCCTCGGCCGCATCGGGCGGAACCGGGGCTCGGCGGCCGGGCTATCGCAAGGAGGCGCCGGCGCAGACAGGCCGCGGGGCAGTTAGGCCTGGGCGAGCAGAGAGGCGCCGAGAGTCAAGAACTCCTGCTGGTCAAGGGTCTCGCCGCGACGCTTCGGGTCGATGCCGGCAGCTTCGAGCAAAGCCGGCAACTGCGCGGCAATCGCGGCGCCGTCGAAGTGGAGGGCCGCTGCCGCGTCATCGGGTGCGCCCGCCGCCCCCTCTTTCCCGAGACCGCCCGGCAGCGCGAAGGTTCCGCGGCCGGAGAAGTAGGTCTTGCAGGAGTTCGCCAAGGTCTTGCGGCGGTTCGCGAAAGCGGCATCGGCCATAAGGCAGGCCGCCGCTATGACCGCCGGCGCAGCCGGGACGCCATCGGCCGTAACAGGCGTGCGACGGTTCAGGCGAATGACGGCGGAATCGACCCGGGGCGGCGGGAAGAAGTTGCCCGGCCCCACGGCGAAGCGCCCCGCCACTTCGGCGTACAAGCCGAGTTTCACCGTATAGGCTCCGTAGTTCTTCGTGCCGCGCTCGGCGGCCATGCGATCGGCCACCTCCTTCTGCACCATGACGGTGGCTGATTCCAAAAAGGGAAACTGCTGGAAGTAGTCGAGCACCACGGTGGCAGCCACGGCGTAGGGCAGGTTGGAAACGAGCTTGTTGGGAAGGCATTGCTGAAGGTCTCCCTGGGGCGCAGACGCGGGGCACCCTGATTCGCTCAGACAGTCCTCGCTCGGCGAAACAGCCCGGCGGGCTGTTTCGTTCGCTGCGGAACTCGCTCGGTCAGGGCAGCCCGTGTCTGCGCCGAGCTCGACCATAGCTGAAGCGATGTCATCTGCGGTTACGTCGAGGGCGTCCTTCTCGATGAGGGCGAACTTCTCGCGCCAGGGGTACAAGGTGTCGGCCAGGACGGCGGGCAGGTCGGGGTCGCGTTCGACGGCCACCACCGCGGCCGCGTGCTTCAGAAGCGCGATGGTGAGCGTGCCGATGCCGGGGCCCACCTCCAGAATGCGGTCGGCCGACCCCACGTCGGCCAGCGCAATAATCTTTTTCAGCACGTCGTCGTTCACGAGGAAGTTTTGCCCCAGCGTGTACTTCGTGCCGATGCCATGGGCCTCCAACACCGCGCGAGTGGCGCTGGGGGTGGAAAGCGGCGACAGGCGGCCGTCGTCGGCATAGCTAGCGGCGACCGCCACGACCGTTGCCCTTCTTCTTGGTGTTCTTCTTGCCGTAAGCCGGACCGCCGCCCTTGCCGTGCGATTTGCGCGGGCCGCGACCACCCTTGGAGCCGTCCGCGGCCTCCTTCGGCGCGCGGGACGGCTGGCTTACCGACAGCTTCGCGCGGCCCTTGGGCTGCGATTCGCCGGGAGCGTTCTCGGCGGCCGAGCGGGAGGCCTGAAGGCCTCCCCTACGGGGGTCGTCGTGGGCGGCCGAGCGGGAGGCCTGAAGGCCTCCCCTACGGGGGTTGTCGTCGGCGGTTGGGCGGGAGGCCTGAAGGCCTCCCCTACGGGGGGTGGCGTCGGCGGTTGGGCGGGAGGCCGGAAGGCCTCCCCTACGGGGGGTGGCGTCGGCGGTTGGGCGGGAGGCCGGAAGGCCTCCCCTACGGGGGGTGGCGTCGGCGGTTGGGCGGGAGGCCTGAAGGCCTCCCCTACGGGGGTTGTCGTCGGCGGTTGGGCGGGAGGCCTGAAGGCCTCCCCTACGGGTCGGGACGGGAGTGTCGCCCCGGTCGTCATCCCAATCGGCGTCTTCGTCGGCGTTGTCGGTTGCATCTTCTTCGTCGAAGTCAGCGACGAAGCCCTCTTCGGCGAAATCGGTGAAGGCGGCCCCGTCGGCCCCTTCCGCGACTTCGCAATCGTCGCCCCATTCCAGGGCGCCGAAGCCGCCCACGGGGGGCAGCGGGTACTCCTCGGCATCGGCGGTAATCTCGCCGTCGGCGCGAATCTTCCCCACCCAGTCGAGCACAAGTTCCACGGAAAAGCCCGCCACGGAAAGCGCCGAGCGCACGGTGCCGATAAGGGGTTCGAAGCCATGAGGATCGCCCCCGGCGCCCACCACGTGAATAGTCGCGGGGCGCTTAGGGTAGGTGCGCACGTCGGTGAAGTAGTAGGGCTGCAAGCGGTCGAGCAGGGCCTTCATCTGGGCGGGCACGCTGGCGAAGTACACCGGGCACACCACAATGAGCTCGTCGGCCGCGTCCAGGTGCTTGCGCACCTCGTTCATATCGTCATCGATCACGCAGTGGTGGAACAGGGCATCGGACTCCACGACCGACTCCTGGGGCAGCAGCGGATCGCCCTCCTGAAACACGTGGATGGGCTCCTCCGATACGGCGCGGCACTCATCGCAGCCGATGCACGGGCCCACCTCGGTGGACGATACCGACACGATGGACACCCCGTCCTCCGGGCATTCCTCGATGCACGCGTTGAACAGCTCGTCGGCGAGCGCCGCGCTGCGGCCGTCGGCACGGCACGACCCGTGCAGGATGACCCTATGCATGGGCGTGCTCCCGCTGCCAAGCCGTGGGAGCACGGTCGAGCAGGCCCAGGGCGTTCTCGTACAACTGCGCCAGCAGCGACGCCCGCCCCTCGGGCGTGTCGGCGCCCAGGACAGCGCACAGCGCGTCGGCCGTCCAGATAACGTGCTCGGGACCGCAGAGCGTGCCGCGCAGGGGCTCCGGGGTCATATAGGGCGCATCGGTTTCCGTGAGCAGCCGGTCGCGCGGCACCAGGCGCGCCGCCTCGCGCAGCGCGTCGAATTTCTTGTAGGTCAGCTGGCCGCCCAGAGCGATGAAGCAGCCGGCCTCCACCCAACGTGCCACCTCGGCCCCGTCCAGGTTGAAGCAGTGCAGCAGCGTGCCGGCCTCGGGAAAGCCCTCCTCGGAAAGGATGGCGAAACCGTCGTCGTGGGCCTCGCGCAGATGCAGGCACACCGGCAGCCCCGCCTCCTTGGCCAGGCGAATCTGGGCGCGGAACACCTCCTGCTGCACGTCGCGGGGCGACAGATCGTAGTGATAGTCCAACCCGATCTCGCCCACCGCGCTCACCCGGCGGTCGGCCAAGTGCGCCCGCAAGTCGTCTTCCAAAGCCGGCGTGTAGTCCTTCGCGTTGTGGGGATGCACGCCCGCGGCGATGCGCACCCGCGGTACGGCCACCACGCAGTCGTGCACCTCCTGGTCGGGTTCGCTCGTCAGGCGCCGCAAGTCGCCTGCGGCCTCCATCAACCAGCCGGGCAGCGCCGAAAACGTGGTAAAACCATCGTCGGTGGGGTCCACGATGGCCTCCACGAAGCCCACGTTGTGAGCCCCGGCGCGGGCCAGCGACAGGGCCGGATCGCGCATCATCTGCACATGGGCATGGGTATCGGCCACCGGCACGTCCATCACCGGTGCCTCCACCTCGCTCCACTTCCCGTGCTTGCGCTTCTGGTGGAACTTCACATCTTCGAACAGCGGCTCTTCTTCGCTCATCGCAATCTCCCTCGCGAACGGAACTTACAGCTCGGGCAGGTTTTCCACATCGAGGCGCGGGAAGAGGGGCTCGCCCACCTCCACGGCCACGCTGGCGGGCAGCTGGCCCCAGGCCGTGGCCTCCTGAATGTCGGTCACGGCGGCAATGTCGCCCAGGCCCAGACGGCGGAACACCTCGGCCGAGGTGGTGGGCATGAACGGCGCCATGTACAGCGCGATGATGCGGATGGCCTCCAGGCAGTTGTACAGCACCGCCGCCAGCTCGTCGGCCTTCGCGGGATCCTTCGCCAGGGCCCACGGCGCGCTCTCCTCCACGTACAGGTTCACGCGGCTCGCCAGCTTCTGCACGGCCGCCGCAGCCCCGGTGAAGTCCACCTCGGTCATGCAGGCGTCGTATTCCGCGTACAGCGTGTCGGCGATCTCGCGCAGAGGATTGCCCTCGGCACCGGCCGGAGCCTCGGGCACGCGGCCCTCGAAGTACTTGCCGGTCATGTTGGTCACGCGGGATACCAGGTTGCCCCAGGTGTTGGCCAGGTCGGCGTTGTACACCTGCACCATGCGCTCCATGGAGATGGAGCCGTCGTGGCCGAACTGCACGTCGCTCATGAAGTAGTAGCGGTAGGCGTCCACGCCGAACACCTTCACCAGGTCGGCGGGCATAAGGCCGTTGCCCTTCGACTTCGACATCTTCTCGCCCTTGGTGAGCAGAAAGCCGTGGCCGAACACCGTGTGGGTGATGGGCATGTCGGCGGCCATCAGCATGGCCGGCCAGATGACGCAGTGGAAGCGCGTGATGTCCTTGCCCACGAAGTGGTACTGGATGGGCCAGCGGCGATCGAACTCGGCCTCGCGCTCGGGATCGCCGTAGCCGATGCCGGTGAGGTACGCGATGAGCGCGTCGGCCCACACGTAGAACACGTGGCCCTCGTCGAAGGGCACGGGAATGCCCCAGTCGAAGCTGGAACGCGAGATGGACAGGTCCTGCAGGCCGCCCTTCACGAAGGAGACGATCTCGTTGCGGCGACTCTCGGGGCGGATGAAGTCGGGGTTCTCGTCGTAGAAGGCCAAAAGCTTATCCTGGAACTCGGACAGCTTGAAGAACCAGTTCTCCTCACCCGAGGCGCGGCGCACGGGGCGCTTGCAGTCAGGGCAGACGAACTCGCCCTCGTCGTTCTTCTCCAGGTCGCTCTCGGCGTAGTAGGTCTCCTCGTGGATGCAGTACCAGCCCTCATACGCGCTCTTGTACAGCCAGCCCTTATCGTGCAGCTCGCACCACAGCTTCTGCACAGCGCGCGTCTGGCGCTCCTCAGTGGTGCGCACGAAGTTGGTATAGTCGATGTTCAAAAGCTCCCACGCGTCGGTGAAGGCGGGGGCCAAGTGATCGCACCAGGCCTGGGGGGTCATGCCGTTCTTCTCGGCGGTCTCGGCGATTTTCTGGCCGTGCTCGTCGGTGCCGGTGACGAACGACACGTCATAGCCGTTCATGCGCTGATAGCGCGTGATGGTGTCAGCGGCCACCGTGGTGTAGGCGGTGCCCAAATGCGGCGCGGCGTTGATGTAGTAGATGGGCGTGGTGACGCCGAAGGTTCCCTTGGACATGCGGTCAGGGCCTCCTCTCCGGACGCGCGCGGCCAATGACGCCGCGGCTCCCTTAGGGGTTGTTGCGTGCAGGCTATCTTAACACAGGGAACGGAAGGGGAATCCTTCGACTCCGCGCTCCGCTCAGGATGACACGGAGGCTGGGAGCATGGTACGCGCGGGGACTGAGGACCTACTGCGTCCAGGATGGCGCGGAGGGGCGGGCGATCAGGAGCGCCCGAGGATTCCGCGCAGCGTGGCGGCCAAGTCCTTCACGCTGATGGGCTTCGACAAGTGGTCGTCGGCGCCGGCGCGCTTCGATTCCTGCACGTCCTCGGCAAAGGCATTGGCCGACAGCACCACCACGGGCAGCGCACGGATGTCGGCGCGGTCGCTCGCACGGATGGCGCGCGTGGCCTCAAGCCCGTTCATCACCGGCATCTGGATGTCCATCAGCACCACGTCGAAGTGGCCGGGCGCGGCGCCCTCCAGCGCATCCAGGGCCTCCTGCCCGTCGAAGGCGCATTCCACGGCCAAGCCGAGGGATTCCAACAACGCGGCGGCAATTTCGCTGTTCAGCTCGTTGTCCTCCACCAGAAGCACCCGCGCGCCCTTCAGCGACGCCTCGCCGTCAGGGGCACCCGCGTTCTCCTCGACCGCCGTCGCCTCGCACGATGCGCCCGCCGCGGCGGGTGCGGCTTCCACGGTGCGGCCCGGCAGTGCCGCATGGCGCAGATTCACATGCACGGTGAACGTGGTGCCCGCCCCCTCGCGGCTCTCGACATCGATGGTGCCGCTCATCAGCGACACGACGTTCTGCACGATGGACAGCCCCAGGCCCGTGCCCTCCACATGCTCGGTGCGCGAATCGTGCTCGCGGGTGAAGGGCTCGAACACGTGCTCGACGAACGAGGGCGCCATGCCGCAGCCGGTGTCGGAGAACACGAACTCGTAGTCGCTGCAGCCCTCGATGCGCGCCGGATGTTCCACCAGACGCACCGACACGCTGCCGCCGGCCGGCGTGAACTTCACGGCGTTCCCCAGCATGTTCACGAAAATCTGCCGCAGGCGCAGGCCATCGGCCTCCACCACGGGATGGGCCAGCTGCTCGGTTGCGGCATGGAAACGGATGGACGACTCCTCGCAACGCTGCGAGAACATCGTCTCCATCTCGGCCATCAGCGAGCGCAGGTCCACCGCGCCCAGGTTCAGCACCAGCCGCCCGTTCTCGATCATGGACAAGTCGAGCACCTCGTTGATAAGACTGAGCAGGTGATTGCTCGACAGAGTGATCTTCGCCAGACAGTCATCCACGCGCGCCGGATCGTGCTCGCTCATGCGGGCCAGCTCGGTCATGCCGATGATGGCGTTCATGGGCGTGCGGATGTCGTGGCTCATGCGCGACAGGAAATCGCTCTTGGCGTTGTTCGCCGCCACGGCCGCGCGGTAGGAATCTTCCATGGCCTGCTGCATCTGCTTCTCGCGGGCCTTCATCACCGTCACATCCTGGGTGGTGTACACCAGGCGCACGGGAACGCCGTCGCCGCCGCGCTCCACGCAGATGAGGTTGATGTCCTCCCACTTCAAGTCGCCGCCGCGGTCGAACTGGTACTCGAAGCCCAGATTGTCCACCCCCGGCGGCATGGCCTTAATCACCGCATCGCGCGAGAAGCGCTCCCGCACGTCCTGCTTAGCCTCCTCGCCCACCACCAGGCCCTCCAAGCGGCAAAGCATCTCGTCGTAGGTGCCGGCCAGCTCGTAGGGGTCCTTCGGCGTGACCGGGCCGCTCATGTAACGGAAGCTGTCGGTGGCGAAATCGATGAGCACCAAACGCTCCGTCAGCTTGCCCACGCCGGCCTGCACGTCGATGCGATCCTTCATGGACTGCGTGAGGCGGCGGTGGCGGCGCGTGTTGTAGCCCACGATGCCCACGATGCCCACGATAACCACGACGAATACCGCCACGATGACGAACAGCGCGCTCCATCCGCCCTCGTTGGCCGCGTTGATCATCTCCTCGGTGGCCGCGGAGGGGAACGTCTCCAGAATGGACCAGTTCAGGCCGGGCACGTTGGTGACGCAGGCCGAGCCCACGCCGCTCGTCCCGGTGTAGGTGAACGAAACGCTCTCCTCCCCGTGCAGGGCCCGTTCCAAATTCTCGGCACGGGCACCACCGAGCCCCTCCTCGGCGACATCGGTGACCAGGTTGGTGCCCACGAGAGACCCGTCCGATGCAGCCACCACCTCGCCGGTGGGCAGACACAGCAGCACGTGGGACTCGTAGCCGAAGAAGCTGTTCTGCAGCAGATCGTTCAGGCGCCCCTCGTCGTAGTGGGCCAGCAGCAGCCCGACGATGGGGCCGTCGGCTCCCTCGCGCACCGGGGCGTAGAAGTAGATGAGGTTCTCATGGGTGAGCCGCGTGTTGAAGACGCACTCGATGCCCGACCGGCCCGCCATGGCGTTCTGGTAGTAGGCGCGATCGCTCACATCCACCGACTCGCGCCCCGGCGAGTGCTGCATGCCGTCGGCGTCCACGAAATCGATGGAGTCGAAGGGCGATATCTCGCCCACATCGCGCAGCCATTCCTCGCTGGTGGCAACGACCGTCGCATCCGGCGACTCCGATGCCAGCGCCGCGATGGTCTCGATGTCCTTCTGGGTGTTCTGCATGAAGGTGGACACGAGCTTGGCCGTTTGGTTGGTGGCATCGGTGACGTACTGGCTCGCCTGGGCCACGATGCGGTTGCTCGTTTGCTGCATGAACATGGAGAACGTGATGATGACGGCCACGAACACCACGACGAAGGCTACAACCGATAGCCAGTACTTGCGACCTTCGCCCTCCATGCACACCCCCCTTGGAACTACTCGTTTATGCACCGCCTATGATAGGCGATAGGCCACGGTGGCGCGTCGAAGAGTTTGAAGCCTCATCGACTTTGCGCACACTCCAGGGTGGGACGGCACTCCAACTGATATCGACCCGTGGAAACGCGTCTTTATCGATTCAGCAAAATTATGACGGTATTATGCGGAAGATATTGCGAATTTCAAGCGAACGCAAGGCGAATTTACTCATAATTTTGTGCGAATTATTCTTTACTTTTACACGACTCCGCGTTACTATACGAACAAATATTCGATAAACGGAAGAGACCCACGGGGCTTGGATTCGTGCGCTCTCCGTCCGGCAAAACGAAGGGGGAACCTTATGGGAAGAAAAACCATCGCACTCGCCTTGGTGCTGACAGCGGTCATCGCCGTCCCGGCCGCCTCCCTCGCCTGGGGCGCCGACACACCCGACCGGCCCGACGCCGAGCCGCTCTTCGCCGATGGCACTCGCAGCACCGTCGCGCCGGCCGTTCCGGGAGCGCCCCTCGCCGTGGGCGCGCCTGTCCGAGCACGACTCGCGTCCCCGAGCATCCGCAGCGAGGCGGCCGCCGGCGCCCGAGCCGGGCAGATGGAACGGCCGCCGGTCGCAGCGCGGGGCGCCGAAGCCCTCGGCGACGCCCTCGCTACGCTGGGCCGCACCCCGGGCGCAACCTCGCATGACGCAACCTCTGCACCCGCCGCGCCCTCCCGCCGCAGTTCTCCCACCG
The DNA here is from genome assembly GCF_035989245.1 of Adlercreutzia wanghongyangiae. NCBI lineage: Bacteria > Bacillati > Actinomycetota > Coriobacteriia > Eggerthellales > Eggerthellaceae > Adlercreutzia > Adlercreutzia wanghongyangiae. Next base: position 124,309 of record NZ_JAYMFF010000015.1, read on the forward strand.
CCTGGGCCGAACCCGAGCCAAAGCCCGCAGACCGGGCCGCCGCGCCGTCGAACGAAAGGGCGGCCGAGCAGAAACCCGAAGCCGCCCCAGCGCCGGCGGCGCGCACCCTCACCGTGGGCGGCGCGGTCATCCCCTACCGCGACGTGCGCGGGGGCACCACACCGTCCAGCGGCGCAGGCCTGTGGCTGGGGTCCGACGATGTCGATGACGGCAGCTGGGGCTACTTCGTCGGCCACAATCCCGGCTCCTTCGCGCCTGTCAGGCACCTTGCAGTGGGAGACAGCGTGGTGCTTTGCAACGGCAACGGCGACCATCGCGCCTACACGGTGCGCACGGTGTTCACCGTGGAGGCCGCCGCTACGTGGAAGGCTATCGCCTCCCATGTCACCGGCTACGGCGAGTCGGTCATCCTGCAAACCTGCACAGGCGACGGCGCCACCAACACCATCGCCGTGGCGGCCTAGACGCCCGCCGCGCCAACGGGCGCGGGCGGGTCGGAAGCCCCCCACACGAACGCCCGAGGCAAGACGGAAGCGCTGCAACGGCGCTCGCCCTGCGGCGGGGCGAGCAGCGCACAGGAAGGGGCGCTGAAGCGCCCCTTTCCCCGTTTCCGGTTTTACCGGCTCCTAGTCCTCGTCCTCTTCCACACCGTGGTGGTGGTCATGCTCGCCGATGTCGCTCACCGGCTTCTCCAGGCCCTCGATAACGAGGTTGTTCTTCTCGGCGTAGTCCCACAAAGCCGCGTGGATGGCCTCCTCGGCCAGAAGCGAGCAGTGCACCTTCACCGGCGGCAGCCCGTCCAGGGCCTCCATCACGGCCTTGTTCGTCACCTCCAGCGCCTCTTGCACGGTCTTGCCCTTCACGAGCACCGTGGCCATGGAGCTCGTGGCGATGGCCGCGCCACAGCCGAAGGTCTTGAACTTCGCGTCCCGGATGACGTTGTTCTCGTCGATGTCCAGATACACGCGCATGATGTCGCCGCACACCGCGTTGCCCACGGTGCCGCAGCCGCTCGCATTCTCTATCTCTCCCACGTTCTGCGGGTTGGTGAAGTGCTCCATCACCTTGTCGGAATAGTTCATTGCCATGAGGGTTCTCTCTTTCTTTCGGGCTGAAAATCTAGTTCGCGTAGGGGAAGCCGTCGGCCTTCAGCTGCTCGATGACCGAGGCCACCTTCCCCTGCTGGAAGTCCTCGTACAAAGGGCTCATCATGCGCAGGTTCGCAAGGGTCGTCTTCAGCGAGTCGATGGCGAAGTCCACGTCCTCGCGCGTGGTGTCGCGGCCGAGGGTCATGCGCAGGCTGCCGTGGGCGATCTCGTGGGGCAGCCCGATGGCCAGAAGCACATGGCTCGGATCCAGCGAGCCCGACGTACAGGCGCTTCCCGACGACACGCAGATGCCGCGGGCCGCCAGCTGCAGCAGCATGCCCTCGCCCTCGATGAACTCGAAGGAGAAGTTCACGTTGTTGGCCAGGCGGCTCTCCCAGCTGCCGTTCAGCTTGGTGGAGGGAATCTCGTCCAGGATGCGGCGGATGGCGTGGTCGCGCAGCTCGCGCTGGCGGTCATGCTCGGGGCCCATATCGGCTTGGGCCAGCTCGGCCGCCTTCGCGAAGCCCACGATGCCGGGCACGTTCTCAGTCGATCCGCGCCGACCGCGCTCCTGCTGGCCGCCGTCGATGAAGTTCTGCACCTTCACGCCCTTGCGGATGTACAAAAGCCCCACGCCCTTGGGCCCGTAGATCTTGTGGGACGAGGCCGACAGCATGTCGATGCCCATGGCCTTCACATCGATGGGCTCGTGGGCGAAGGCCTGCACCGCGTCGGTATGGAAGACCACCCCGTGCTCGTGGGCGATGGCCGCAAGCTCAGCGATAGGCTCTATGGTGCCGATCTCGTTGTTGGCGAACATGATGGAAGCCAGAATGGTGTCGGGTCGAATGGCCGCGGCGAAGTCCTCGGGGCGCACAAGACCGTGTTCGTCCACCGGCAAGTACGTCACCTGAAAGCCCTCCTTTTCCAAGGCCTCGCAGGCGTGCAGCACAGCGTGGTGCTCGATGGCACTCGTGATGATATGGCGGCCCTTGGCGGCGTTCGCCCGGGCGAAGCCCTTGATGGCCCAGTTGTCCGACTCGGTGCCGCCGCTCGTGAAGTACACCTCGCGCGGGGCGGCGCCGATGATGCCGGCGAGCACCGCGCGGGCATCGGCCACGGCATCGGAGGCGTCCTGGCCGAGCGGATAGATGGACGACGGGTTGCCGAACTGCTCGGTGAAGTACGGCAGCATGGCCTCCACCACCTCCGAGCGCATCGGCGTAGTGGAGGCATGGTCCAGGTAGATCTGCTTCATGGGGCTCACGGTTCCTCGCTCTCTTCGCGATGGGGCTGCCGGCGCCGCTCGCTCCTTCGAGAGTTCCGCGGGCGCCCTATCTAAGTCTAGTAGTTTGCTAGGTTTTAATATAAACTGCAAAATGGGAAAGTCAAGAAGAGAATGGTAACGACATGAAGATATCGACGAAAACCCGCTACGGCATGCGCGTCATGCTGGATCTGGCCGCCCGCTACGAGGAGGGCTGCACGCCTTTGAAGGACATCGCCGAGCGCCAGGGGCTTTCCAAGAAATACCTCGAACAGGTGGTGGCGCCTCTGGCCGCCGCGGGCCTCCTTACGGTGACCCGCGGCTACGCGGGCGGCTACCAGCTGGCGCGGGCGCCGCGCGACATTACCCTGGCCGATGTGGTGAGCGCATCGGAAGACGGTCTGGAGCTCATGACCTGCACGAGCGACCTTCTGGCCTGCGAGCGTGCCGACGGCTGCCCGAGCCGTCGGGTCTGGGGCGGCCTGCAGGACGCCATCAATAGCTACCTGGAAGGGCAGACCCTGGCCGACATGGTGGAGTAGGTGGTCTATCGCGAGTCCATCGCTTCGCGACCGAGGGCGAGGAAGTTCATGACCAGGCTCACCATGGCTTCCTTCTCATCGGGGCGCGATTCGGCGATCATGATGGTCGTGGCCACGAGAGCGTCATCGCCCACGAGTTTGCGACTGCCCTCGTAGAGAAGCCCGTTGCGGTCGAGGAAGTACAGGAACAGACTGGCGGCGATGCGCTTGTTCCCGTCGTGGAACGAATGGTTCTTCACCACGAAGTACAGCAGATTCGCCGCCTTCTCCTGCACCGACGGATACAGTTCCTGGCCGCCGAAGGACTGGTAGATGGCCGCGATGCTGCTGCGGAACGAGTCATCCTTCTCCACTCCGAAGATATCGCTTTCGCCAGCAAAGCGCAGGCTGCCGATGAGGTCGCGGCACTCGTCGTAGGACAGCACGTAGACGCCTTCGGATCCGCGCGGACGGCCGAGACGCTGGTGGTCATAGTCGTCCAAGAGGTCGAGGGCCGGCGCGTAGCTCTTCACGATTTCCAGAATCTGGGCGGCGCCGATTTCCTGGGGCAGACGCTCCATGACCGAAATCACCTGGGCCAGCTGGGCGAGGCGCTTCTCGTTCTCGGCACGTCCCTCGATGATGTAGCGCCGCAGGACATCGGTGGCCCAGCGGCGGAACTCCACGCCGCGCTGGGACTTCACTCGATACCCGACCGAGATGATGACGTCGAGGTTGTAATGGCTTGTACGGTATTTCTTGCCGTCAGCGGCAGTTGTCGCAAATTTTGCGACAACTGCTTTCGCCGAATCGTCGAGCTCTTCCCTCAGGGCATTGGCAATATGCTTGCCTATGGTCTTGATGTCACGGTCGAACAATACCGCCATTTGCGAACGGTTGAGCCAAATCTCATCCCGTGCGTTATCCACCGTTACCTCCAACGTCACCTCCCCGTCGGAGGACTCAAAGAGGACGATGTTCGATGTGCTAACTGTGCTGGACATGCTGGGGTCTCCTTCCTGGTCAGATATGGGACAGAAGACGCTCGGCTGATGTGGGTTCATCGCGAAGTGGCATGCTGCAAGATTGAGCGCTGACCCGAGCCTACCATGGAAGAAACGCGCTGACTATAGTCGCAATAGTCCGATTTTTGCTAATTTCCGTTGTCGTGCTGCACGCCCCGCTTTTGGAACCCCGACCGCAACGCTCAGGGTTGCGGAAAGCGGAGTGAAGGGGTATATTCGGGCAGACTCTTGTCCATGAGAGAAGGAGACCCGACATGAGAGAGAAGCGACAGGGGTCGCTTCTGCGCCTCGGCCTGGCAGCCGTGCTCGCCTGCGGAATGGTTCCCGCAGTGGCCGTCGCCGAGCCTGAAGGTCAAATCACAGAGACCCCCCCCCAGCACGTTTTCTGAGCCGGTAGCCGACGTTTCCGCCACCGGCGAGCTTGTCGCAGCCGAGGATGAATCCCTTCCGGAGAGTCCGCATGGCCCCGTAGCGTCGCTCGCGAACGCTTCGTTTCCCTCCCCTTCTTCTGAATCCCCCGCCACCTCGCCTCTCGTCATTGGCGGGTTGTTGTCGAATGATGTCCTGGCGAACGTCCTAGCCCAAGCCCAGCTCCCTCTCACCTCACCGGACGGAGAGCGGGGGTCAACGCCAGCTGCCGCGCCCCTGGCGAATCCGACTCCCGACGCGAACGGGTGGGTTACCTGCGGCGACCTGCGCGTAAAGGGCGGCACCTACGGGGTCGACTTCGTGTACACGGCAGGAACGCTTCAGTACCATGGCAGCGACTACACCATCAACGGCACGCCCGTCACCGATGTCGTGGAAGTCCTCACCGGCCAGCCCCTCACTTTCTCCAGCTTGCCAACCTTCAATACAGCAAACGAGGACGATCTCACCGGCTACTCCCATACGAGCATCGTCATACGCGAGGGGAATCAAGCAGATATTACCTTCGACAATGTCAATATCCTGCATTACACGCCACTGAACATCATCACGAACGCATACGACACAGAGACTGGCACCAAAGCAAACGACGGCGCGCAGGTGCGCACGCGCACAAGGCTCCACCTCACTTTGGCAGATCACTCGACGAATCGGCTGCGCAGCACCGCCAATATCTGCGCATCCCTCCATTGCGGAGAAGGCTCCGATCTCATTATTGACGATGCCGAACGCAACGTTGACGCCCAGGGAGCGCAGGTCATTCCCGTTGGCGGCGTTATCGGCAAAGACGTGACGCTGCAGAGCGGCAAGCGCCTTACTCGGGGGCAGGCGCACCAAGCGCTGGACAGCGAGAGCCCCGGAGTTCTCCGTGTATGGAACAGCGGCAGCGATGCCGCGGCCATCGGGGGAAACAACTGCGAATCTGGCGGCGGCATGACCTTCAACGGCGGCGTTGTGGCTGTTGTGCCCGCATCTGGCGCGGACGACTGCGGCGCAGGGATCGGGGGCGGGGCGGCCGGCAATGGCACCGACACGCTCCTTCTCTTTAACAGCGGCACTTACCAAATCGTCGGAGGCAATCACGGGGCAGGGGTTGGCGGCGGATGTTACGATGGCTTCAGCGGCAACGCCGTCTACCAGCCAGACCTCATCTACAGCAAGTCATGGGGACTCACCGTAGGCGGTGACATCACCATAAACGGAGGATTCATCCGATCCGAAGGCGGCGCGCACGGCAACGGCTTCGGCGGCGGCTGCTACCACGCGGGTCCCGGCTACAACACCGGTCACACCATCACGGTAACCGGGGGCACCCTCATTCCCTCTGGCGGATTCGCCGACCTCGGAGGCTACGAAGGGCATGTGGTTATCTCGGGGGGATCGGTGTACAGCATGGGCGGCAGCAAGTTCCAGGGTATCGGGGGAACCGCCTGGGGAAGCACCGATTATTCCGACGACGAAAACAAAGTGTTCATGATCACCGTTGATCTCTCGGCTGATGGTGTGAGCAACGAAGCGGTTTCCAAGTGGGACCTGAGCATAGACGGAGAGCCCTACCCTTATGGAATGCCAGCCCAATTCCACGAGGGAAAACTATATCTATGGTTGCCCGCATCAGCCCAAAGCAAAGTCATCTCCATCGACCTAGGTTATAAAAAAGAAGACGGGACGCTCATCGAACCCGACACCCTGTTCCGCGACCCAACGAGCCCAGCCGACCCGAACGACCCAAACCGCACCAAACTGAAGCGATACGAGGACTTCGAGCTCGATCCGACCTATCTGGCCGGACTGAAAAAATACTACGACGGAAAGCCACTTCAGTCCTACGACCTGAAGGCCAGCCCCATCGCACCGCCGAAAGACCCCAGCCATATGCTCACCGACCCCGAAGCCTGCGACTACAAGTACCAACGCTATGACGCCATCGACGGCAAACCGCTGACGGCTGAGATATCCACGGGCAATAGTATGCCAACCAATGCGGGCGTGATGAAGTTCACTATGATTTCACGTCAGTACTCTGCTACCGAGGGATTTAAGGAGAGCTACTGGGGCCACCGCGCCACCGGCTGGTGCGAGATCTGGCCCATCGCCTCGCAGGTGCACGATCTGGTAGCCGAGTGGGTGGATGATAATGCGCTCGGAAGTGTAGCCCATCCCTCCGACCAGGTGCTCAAGGTGAGCGCGACCATAGGCGCCGCCCCAACCGTGGACGGCAACCCCGGCTCGGAGGCCACCAAGGCCACCTGCCGGGCCCCGCACGGGCGCGTGCAGATCTACGTGGACGGACAGCCCGTGGGCTCGCCGGTGGATCTCGTGTACGCGGGCGATCTGGACGCCGAGGGCAACCCCATCCCCGCGGGCGATGCCCGCGTGACGGCTGAGGAAGTGGAGAACGGCCGGGGAGGATCGACGGCCCGGTTCTCCCTGGCGCGCGCAGCCTCCACGTCCGATTTCCTCGTGCCCACCCAGGGCCAGGAGGGGCGCCATGAGATATCGCTCCAGTTCCTGCCGCCCTCGGCCGCCCAGGCCGCGGCGGGGCAGCCAGCGAACTACCTGGCGAGCGCCGCGCCCGATGCAGATGAGACGGTGCCACGGGTGGAGGTGGCCATCTCCCCCATCGACCCGAACCCCGAGGTGACGGGCGAGCCGGATCCGGACTGCAAGGATCCCGAAGCCCCCGCGCCGGAGGTGGTGACGAACCCGGGGCAGCCCGCCGACCCGGGAGCCGACCCGGGCACGCCCGGCGACAAGGTGTTCCGCGGCACCATCGTAACCACCTGGGGCGAGGCGAGCGACGACAACCCGCACCCGGGCCGCGTGCTGCTGAAGGTGAAGACGCCCTCGTCGGAGCCGATCAGCGTGACCGACGCGAAGGGCAACGTGTTCGCCGCCGACTTCGCGCGGGACGCCGCGGGCAACCCCGTGCGGGACGAGGACGGCACCTACACCCTGGTGCTGGACCCCACGGCGGTGGGCCGAGGCGAGCTCACGTTCAAGCAGGAGCCCAACGGGGCCTACACCGGCAGCACGTGGGTCTACGACGTCACGGTGAGGCCCGATTCCAAGATCACGCCCGAGACCTCGGTGTCGAAGAGGGCCGAGAACCTGACGCATCCGAACGGACCCACGCAGCCCGGCGACCGCATCCGCTACACCGTGACGGCGTCGAACGCGGCCGCGGGCTCGAGCTGGAACGACGTGGTGCTGTCCGACCCGCTGCCCGCCTGCCTGCAGTTGGACGAGAGATCGGTGCGACTGGCGAGCCCCTCGGCCCCCTTCGAGGGAAAGCTGGAGAAGACAGCGGGGACGCCGAAGGTCGGCCAGTACTCGCTCTCCGCGCCGGGCGCCGACGGGCGACGCGTGCTCGAGGCTCCGGCGGGATCGGTGCACGGTGCAGGGGCAGCCACGCTCACCTTCGAGTGCACGGTGCGCGAGGAGCTCGACTTCTCCGATCAGAACGCCGTGGACCTCGAGAACGTCGCCTCGGCCACCGGAACGCGGCCAGACCCGGACCACCCCGACGATCCGGATGCGAAGCTGCCCGAGAACCCCGACCCGTCCGACCCGGCCGCGCCTCCCGGGGGCTCCGCGGTGGCGCCCGCCGACCCGAGCCTGCGCATGGAGAAGGCCGTGGAGAACGTCTCCGCGCCCGGCGCGGAGGTGACGCGCCTCGGAGACGTGCTGCGCTACACCGTCACGCTGGAGAACGCGGGCGCGGCCGGCAGCTGCCTCATGGGCGCCGTCGTATCCGACCCGCTGCCGGCGGGCATGGAGCCGGTGGCGGGCACCATCCGGCTGGCGGTGGACGGCGGCGAGCCCGTCGCCGTGGACGATGCCGCCTACGACGCGGCCAGCCGCACCATCGCCGTGACCTGCGGCGACCTATGGGGCGGCCAGAAGGCGGTGCTCACGTTCGACGTGGCGGTGGGCGAGGCCGCCCTGGGCGCGGACAACGCGAATATCGCCGAGGGCCACGGCAAGGTTCCCTCCGATAACCCCGGGTCGCGCCCCGAGGCGCCCGATCCCGGCGATCCCGCCGAGCCGCCAGCCGACGAGCCGGCCGTCTCCACGCCACCGGTCGCGCCGCCCGCCATCGTGGGCGATGACCCCCAGGAGGGCGACGTGGCCATCGGGAAGACGGCCGAGAACACGTCGCGCGGCGACGGGACCACCCACGTGGGCGACACGGTGCGCTACGAGATAACCCTGCGCAACGAGGGGGCGGGCACGAGCTGGATGGACGCCGTGATCCGCGACGACGTGCCGGAGGGGCTCGAGCCCGTGGGCGGCACCATCCGCCTGACGCTGCCGGACGGCTCCGAGGCCGCCGTGGGCGACGAGGCCTACGACCCGGAGAGCCGCGTGCTGGCGGTGGCCGTGGGGCACCTGCACGGCGGGCAGGCCGCCGTCCTGCGGTTCGACGCGCTGGTGACCGAGGCCGCCGTGGGCGCCGACATCGGCAACGTGGCCGTCGGCTACGGCACGCCGCCCTCCGCGTGGGACCCCGACGCCGAGCGGCCGGAACCCGGCGCGCCCTTCGACCCGCCGGGCGGCTGGGACAGCTGGGAGGAGGGCCGCGGCAAGGTGGTCTCCGACCCGGCCTACCCGCCGGGCGCGGACAAGCTGGGCGGGGTGCTGCCCGGCGACGAGGGCGACAGGCGGCGCACCACCATCGCCCACAAGCTCGCCCAGACCGGCGACGCCCTGGCCGCCCTCGCCGGCATCGCCCTCGCCGGCGCCCTGGCCGCCGCGGCCCTGGCCCTGGCGGCCCGCCGGCGCCGCGCGCGGTAGGGCCTGGCGGCGGGCCTCAATTGCAGCCGGGACTCGGTTGCGGGCGGGCTGAAGCCCGCCCCTACGGGGGCGTGGGCGCTGCGGGTTGCCGTGGGCTCATCGGGCCCGGCCTTCGTAGGGGGCGGCTTCAGCCGCCCCGCCGGAAGGGGCAGAGTCCCTTCCCTACGGGTGCTGCGAGCGGTAGGCTGTGCGGGCGGGCTGAAGCCCTCCCCTACGGGTCTTCCCCCGTCACCCCCTTCGCCTCCGACCTCGTCACCTCACACGGACGGATCCCGTCGTCCGCAATCCTCTTGCCCCCCGCCGCTCTTCCGTGCTACCATTGCGGCCAATGGACTGGTTGAAAAACCCGGGTCCACCAGCGGCGGGGGAAGTCCCCCGCCTTTTCATTTTCACAGGGGGACTATGTCTGAACTCAGTATCTTCATAGACGAATCGGGCGATTACGGGCCCAACTCCGACTTTTACCTCCTGACCCTCGTATTCCACGACCAGCGCAGCAGCATCAATACCCAGGTCGATGCCTTAGCCGCCCAGCTGCAGAGTATGGGAGAATCCTCCAGGCGGGCCCTCCACACCGGCCCCATGGTCCGCAAGGAGGACGAGTACCGAGACGCGCCACTCGAGCGACGCCGCAAGCTGTTTGCCCTGCTGTTCGGATTCGCGCGAAAATGCGGCATCTCCTACAAGACCTTCGCCATAGATAAGCGGCAGTACCCGGATCCCTTCCAACTCAAAGCGCGCTTGGCCCGAGGAGTCTCCCTCTTCTTCCAGTCCCATACGGGGTACTTCACCTCTTTCGACCGGGCGATCGCCTATTACGACAACGGGCAGGCCATCGTCACGAACATCGTGAACACCGTTTTCGGCGCGATATTCTTCGATGTCGAGATAAGGCGCGTCCAACCCAGCGACTACCGACTCTTCCAATGCGCCGACCTCATTTGCACGCTCGAACTGCTGAAAGCGAAGGAGTCGAGGCGCCTTCCGCTGAGCCGGTCCGAGGAGATATTCTTCGAGAGCCGCAGGAAGCTGAAGAAGAACCACCTGAAACAGCTCGAGCGTCTCTCCTTCGAGGCGCGGCAGTAGACGCAGAGCTTGCGAAGGCGCAGTTTCCCATTCCGACTAACCCACTCAGGGTTGCGGAAAGCGGGGCGAAGGGGTATATTCGGCCACGGTACGCTGACAGGTCGGCAACAAGTCTCGCGCCCGCGGGGGCGCGTCCGGCCTGCGAGAGAAGGAGCACCCCATGAGAGAGAAGCGAGCGGCCTCGCTTCTGAGCCTCGGCCTGGCGGCCGCGCTCGCCTGCGGCACGATGCCCGCGGCGGCCCTCGCCCAGCCCGAGGGCCAGAGCGCTGAGACCCCCCCCCAGCGAGTTTTCTGAGCCGGTAGCAGACGTTGCCGCCACCGGTGAGGCCGACCCGGCCGAGGACGGATCACTTCCGGAGAGTCCGCATGGCCCCGTAGCGTCGCTCGCGAACGCTTCGCTTCCCTCCCCTTCTCCTGAATCCCCCGCCACCTCGCCCCTCGTCATTGACGGGTCGTTGCCGAATGATGTCCTGGCGAACGTCCTGGCCCAGGCCCAGCTCCCTCTCACCTCACCGGACGGAGAACAGCGATCAACACCAGCTGCCGCGCCCCTGGCGAACCCGGCCCCCGACGCGGACGGGTGGGTTACCTGCGGCGACCTGCGCGTAAAAGGCGGCACCTACGGGGTCGATTTCGTATACACGTCGGGAGCTGTGCAGTACAACGGCGCCGACTACGGCGCATCGGACGTCGTGGAAGTACTCACCTCCGCCCCTCTCACCTTCTCCGACGCAGCCGGCTGCGGCAAGGACGCGCCGGGCACCACGGGCATCCAGGTAAACCCCGCCGTGCATGCAGACATCACGCTCGCGGGCGTGCACATCGTTCACCGCATGCCCTTTAATATCATGACCAACACCAACCAGGACAGGCTCAATCCCGCTAATCCCACCCGCTGCCATATCACCCTGGCTGACGGGAGCAGCAATCTCCTCAAAGCCCACGACGGCGTTGGGAACAACGGAGCGGGAATCCGCCTGGGCGAGACATCCGTCCTCGTCATTGACGACTCCGTGCGCAATACCACCAAACCAGGTGGTAACGTCCATGACCAAGCGAGCGAAGTCGTACCCGTAAACGGAGTCATTGGCGGACGACAGAGTCTCTCTGACGGCACCCAGCTCTTTGCCGGCGACCCCATTTCCAAGCTCGACAGCATCAACCCCGGCACCCTCGAAGTATGGGGTGGCTGCAATGCCGCCGGCATCGGGGGCACGAACCGGGAATCGGCGGGGCGCCTCACCGTCAACGGCGGTAACATCTGCGTCAGAGCCTATCAGCATACAATGACCTGGGGAAGCAGCGAAAGCGCAAACTACCAGGCCGCTGGCATTGGCGGAGGCAATTGCGGAGGCATTACGGGACTCACCTTCAACGCTGGCAGCGTATACGCCGAAGCACAGTGCCACGGCGCCGCCATCGGTAGCGGCACCTATTATCTGACCACGCGAAACAACGGCACACTGTGGCCCGACGCCTTCCACACGCCTGATACCGCCGACGCGGGCACCTTCCTTGCCTTTGTCACGGGAGGAGACATCAACATCAACGGAGGGTTTATTGCACCGAAAGCACCCAACCACGGCAACGCCTTCGGCGACGGATGCAGCAGTTCCAACAATGGCCATATCATCCGGGTGACAGGGGGAACGCTCCTCCCCGACACCTCCATCTCGGAGTCCTACCAGTTCGACCTGGGATTGAAGGGCGGCCATCTGATAATCACCGGAGGCTCGGTAAACTGCACGAAAACCGGAACAGACTCCAACGGCAACGACACCTACAAGTTCAACGGCATCGGCGGCACGGCATGGGGAAACGACGCGTGCCTGGCCAACGGGTACGATCCCAGCGACCCCGACGATCCGAACAAGGTGTTCAAGGTGACCGTGAACCTAACCTCCGAGATCGAGAAGCGCAACGCCGAGGCGGGCATCACCGGCGACGATCTGAACGATGTCATTAAAACCTGGAGCCTCACCGTGGGCGGGCAGCCCTACGCCTACGGGGCGCCCACCACCTTCGACGAGGGCAAGCTGTACCTGTGGCTGCCGAAGAGCGCCATCCAGAAGGAGATCGCCGTCGAACTGTCCTACATAGACAAGAACGGCGCCGAGCAGAAGATCGAGCCCCTGTTCCGCGATCCCAGCACCGATCAGAGCGGCGACGTGCTGAAGCGCTACATCGACTTCGAGCTGCCCGCCTCCTACCTCGCGTCGCTGACCAAGCACTACGACGGAATCGGGTTCGAGACCTTCGACCTGGCGGCGCAGAAGCCCCCGCTGACCGGGTTGGTGACAGACGCCGACGGCAACCGCGTGAGCGACGGCAAGCAGCTGACCGACCCGACCAAGGTGACGTACAAGTACCAGCCCTACGACAAGCGCGGCGGCAGCCCCACCGGCCCGGAGGTGTCCGCCGACGCCGACGGCAAGCCGCTCACGGCGATGCCCGCCGACGTGGGGGTGGTGAAGTTCACCATGGACTCGTCGCAGTGGTCGGACACCGCCGGCTTCAAGGACAGCTACTGGGGGCACCGCGCCACCGGCTGGTGCGAGATCAAGCCCTCGCCCTCGAAGGTGGCGTCCGTGAAGGCGGCGTGGTCCGACGGCGCAGATGCCGCCGACCCGTCCGACCCGTCCAAGATGCTGAAGGTGGAGGCCGACGTGACGAGCGGCGTCTTCGACGACGGCACCCCCACCGCCCCCACCTGCAAGGCGCCCGAGGGCAAGGTGCAGCTGTACGTGGACGGCGAGCCCGTGGGCGATGCCGTGGAGATACGCCTCTCGCCCTCGACGGCACCCGACGGGACGGTGCTGCCGGCGAACGCACGGGTGGAGCGGGATGCCGACGGCCGTGAGCACACCGTCGTGTCGTGGTCGTTCGCCGTGGGCGATCTCATGGCGGCCGGCGAGACCCACCGGGTGTCCGCCCGCTACCTGCCGTCGAAGAACTACCTGGAGAGCGCCGACCCCGCCACGGGCAACGTGCCCGGAAGCGAGGTGGCGGTGCGGCCCGACGCCAGCGTGGCGCCCGCGCCGACGCTGGCCAAGAGGGCCGAGAACCTGACGCACCCGGACGGGCCCACCCAGCCCGGCGACCGCATCCGCTACACGATCACGGCGTCGAACGCGGCCGCCGGGTCGCTGTGGACCGGCGTGGTTCTGACCGACCCGCTGCCCGCGTGCCTGCAGCTGGTCGCGTCGTCCGTGACGCTCACCGGGGCGGACGGGGCGCAGCGCGCCCTGACGGCGGCCGCGCCGGGAACCGCGCCCGTCGTGGGCCAGTACGCCCTCGCGGCGGCCGGGGCCGACGGGCGGTGCGTGCTGGAGGCGCCCGTCGGCGACCTCGGCGGCGGGGGGAAAACAGTGCTCGCCTTCGAGTGCACGGTGCGGGAGGACCTCGACTTCTCCGACCCGGCCTCGGTTGACCTGGCAAACGTCGCCTCGGCCACCGGCAAGCGCCCGAACCCCGACGACCCGGACGGCCCCGACGTGGGCCCGGTGGAGCCCCCCGACACCCCGCCCGCCACGCCGCCCGGCGGACAGGCCGCGGTTCCGGCCGACCCGGGCGCGGGCGACGTGGGCGTCACCAAGTCCGTGGAGAACTTGACGCGCCCCGACAGCGCGGTCACCAAAATCGACGACCGGCTGCGCTACACGGTGACGCTGCGAAACGACGGACCGGCGAACAGCGCGCTTTGGGACGCCGTCCTGTCCGACCCGCTGCCGGCGGGCATCGAGCCCGTGCCGGGCACCCTGAGGCTCACCGGCCCCCTCGGCGCGCCGGACGAGCAGACCGCGGCCGTGCCCGACGCCGCCTACGACGTGGGCAGCCGCACCATCGCCGTGGCCGTGGGGCACCTGTGGGGCGGCCAGGCGTGGACGCTCTCCTTCGAGTGCGAGGTGACGGCAGATGCCGTGGGTGGAGACGCGGCCAACGTGGCCTTTGCCCACGGCACGCCGCCCTCGAACGACCCCGGGCGCGATCCCTCCAAGCCGGGCGCCGATCCGGGCAGCCCCGCGACGCCACCGGCCCCGGGCGACGGCCCCGCGGCGGAGAGCGATCCCATCTCGCCGCCCCCCATCGTGGGCGACGACCCGGAGGAGGGCGACGTGGCCATCGCCAAGACGGCCGAGAACACGTCGCGGAGCGACGGCACCACGCACGTGGGCGACACCGTGCGCTACGAGATCGCCCTGCGCAACGAGGGCGCGGGCACGAGCTGGATGGACGCGGTCGTCCGCGACGACGTGCCGAAGGGGCTGGAGCCCGTGGGCGGCACCATCCGCCTGACGCTGCCGGACGGCTCCGAGGCCGCCGTGGGCGACGAGGTCTACGACCCGGAGAGCCGCGTGCTGGCGGTGGCCGTGGGGCACCTGCACGGCGGGCAGGCCGCCGTCCTGCGGTTCGACGCGCTGGTGACCGAGGCCGCCATAGGGGCCGACATCGGCAACGTGGCCGTCGGCTACGGCACGCCGCCGAGCGCGTGGGACCCCGACGGCGAGCGCCCGGAGCCCGGCGCGCCCTTCGACCCGCCGGGCGGCTGGGGCAGCTGGGAGGAGGGCCGCGGCAAGGTCGTCTCCGACCCGGCCTACCCGCCGGGCGTGGACAAGCTGGGCGGGGTGCTGCCCGGCGACCTGCCCGGCGACAAGCGGCGCACCACCATCGCCCACAAGCTCGCCCAGACCGGCGACGCCCTGGCCGCCCTCGCCGGCGTCGCCCTCGCCGGGGCCCTGGCCGCCGCGGCGCTCGCCCTGGCGGCCCGCCGGCGCCGCGCGCGGTAGGGCCTGGCGGGGCAGGTTCGAGTTGCGGGTAGGCCCCGGTCGCGGGTGCGTTCCGGTTGCGGGCGGGCTGAAGCCCGCCCCTACGGGGGCGTGGGCGCTGCGGGTTGCGGGCGGGCTGAAGCCCGCCCCTACGGGGGCGTGGGCGCTGCGGGTTGTCGTGGGCGCATCTAGCCCGGTCTTCGTAGGGGGCGGCTTCAGCCGCCCCGCCGGAAGAGGCAGAGCCCCTTCCCCACGGGGCGCTGCGAGCGCCAGGCTGGGCGGGCGGGCTGAAGCCCGCCCCTACGGGGCGATGCTGGAGTTTTTTTGGGGGAGGAATCCCTCGCCCTTCCCTTCCGTAAACGCGAGAAA
>NZ_JAYMFF010000016.1:0-31405 GCF_035989245.1 Adlercreutzia wanghongyangiae
AACCTGTGGCGGACATCGCAATCTGCGGCGGGCGCATTTGACCCGAGCTTTGCAGGGGCGGCTTCGGCCGCCGCGTCGACCCCCTACCGCAGTTTTGCGCGGCGTTCCTTAAAGCCCGCCCCTATTCGCTTACCCACATCTACGGCAACCGGAAAACCTTCCTTGGCGACCGCCTCAATGGCTCCGCTCAAGGCCGGAAGGAACCTCTCGGTCAGTTCTTCTAACTCGTTACGAGCAAACCGAGCACCAACCCCGCACGACCGAGCCGTTGCCATCACATCGTCGAGTTCTATATCGTCGATGCGCCGACTCCGACCGAAGGACACCCCCATTTCCCTGTCAAGTTCAGGGTAGAGCGTTGTGCAGGTGAGATCGTACAGAGGCGCCGTCTCCCGTGAAAGCCAATCTTCACTCCACAACATTGAGTGGTTCTTTAGGTGGTTGTCAGCGTTCCCTATCGCCCAGTCAAGGAGCAGCCGTGAAAACAGCAGCCGTCTCTCTCCGAACGGGTTGCGGCTCTCCTCGGCCACAATCCGGGCGCAATGATTTGCATAGTTCCCATCCGTGGGCTCGTATTTTTTGAAATAGTCTGGCAGCGCCTGAAAAAAATCTTCCTGATGCAGACGATGCAAAAACGCATCCCCAACATCAACACGATCAAACCGTTTCACAGCGAGAAGGGGCTCCTGCCCCGCAACCAAGATCAGACGACACGAAGCCGCCTCAAAACCCAATTCGGCGGCGACCTTCATGCAGATGGCCTCATTGATCGTTTGATGAAGAAAACTGCCATCACATGCTTTCACGATATGACTTGAAGGCGCCACCCCTTGCGGGTAGAACCAAGAACCGGAAGCGGCATCGTAGAAGAGTCCGATCTTCATTTGAGCCCCCGCCAAAGACAGCCTCGAGCGACGGGCGGCGCGTGGGGCAAATTCCTTGGGATGCTTGGCGAAATGCTCGAAATCACCTTCTTCAAGGGGAATATAGCCACGATCCTCTAAAAGAGGCGCTTTTCCCTCGCTGAATACCAAAGCCCCGGCGGATTCATCGTTGAGACGAGTCATGAAGGCGATCATGTCGTCGTTATCGGCGTGGAAGGCGCGGCCCAGGCTTCTTCGCATGCTCCCTTCAGGCAGAATGCCGTTGAAAAATGATTCGGTCGCCCTGGCGGAAAACACGCCTGGCTGCAAGGGAAGCGCCCGAGAAATTGCCTGCGATGTACGGCTGTTCAGATAGCCTTCGGAATAGGAGAAACCCGCACCATCGTGCGAAGACATTACATGACCGACCTCCTCGAAGAGGCCGAAATACTCGCGGTAAACCAAAATCCCGTTATCCGCCATGAGGATCACCTCTCGAATGCGACAATGTCAACACCCAGGGCGGATGCGAAAGAAAGAACCTTGTCGATCCCCACGGTTCCCCGACCACGTTCAATCTCCCCCACCAATCGCGGGCTGAACCCGAGCATATCCGCGAGCTCCTCCTGAGTGTAGCCAAGCCTCTTGCGACGGGAGCGGAGCGCTGCGCCCAAGTCGGCGCATTCCCTCACACGAAGTCCTTGGGCCATTATCTGATCACGGCTTATATCCATAACCGCCCATTTCTTACATATAGGTAAGCAATTTCTTTCTGAGCATAATATCATACCTATACGTAAGAAAATCAAACTTAACACGAGAATCTTACGTATAGGTACAAAAGTGCTCACGAGCAGCGACGCACTGAAAACCCGTGCTCCCCGGCAAGGGCCCTTCTCCTGAAATAGAGTCTTCGGAGCCAGAATCGCCAGCCAGCCGTTGCAGCCTCCCACCACCCATTTCAAGCAGACTGCGGAAACACCCCTACCGCAGTTTTGCGCGGCGCTGCTTCCAATCGGGCATGAAATGGTCCATGAGCGCGTGGAAGCGCGGGCCGTGACCGCGCTCCAGCAGATGGCACAGCTCGTGGACAACCACGTACTCCAGGCACTCGGGCGGGTACAGCGCCAGGCGCACGTTGATGCAGATGCGGCCTGTGGCCGGCTGGCAGCTGCCCCACCGGCTCGTCATGTTGCGGTAGGCGATCTTGCCGGCTTTCACGCCCATGATGGGCTCCCACGCCGCGATGAGCGGCGGCACGCAGGCCTGCACCACGGCACGCCATTGGGCCACCTCCTCGGGCGTTGCCGCGGCGGCTTCCCCGCGGGGCGAGGCGGCGATGGCCTTTTGCTGGCGCTCGATCCAGTCGCGCTTCTCCCCTACGAACTTCCTGATAGTGGCCAGCGGCAGGCGCAGCGGCGCCGACACCTCGATGCGCCCGTCGGGCGGCTTCACCCGCAGATGCATGTTCTTGATAACCTTGCGGGTGAGCCAGACTTCCATGCCGTCGATGAAGATGAGCTCGGGAGGCATCGTCTTTGACCGTGAGCGGCTACCCACGAGACGCGCGATACTCAGCCTTCACGCGGTCGATGGTTTTGCCGCCGATGCCGAAATTCTTCTCAGGAAGCTCTTTGATGGTGACGGAGAAAAACTCAGGGGGAACGGACATAATCTCCGATGCCACCTCAGTTAAGCGGCCGATCAGCTGCTCCTTCTGAACATCGTCCAATGCGCCGCTCTCAATGGAAATATAGGGCATAACTACTGCTCCTTCCCCTGTCTCATGGCAAGCTCGTAAGCATCGTTGCGAGGAATGCCGAACTCGGCGGAAAGCTGCTTGGCGACCTCTTTGGTGCGCAGGCCCTCCGCAACCAGCTCGGCGGCGCGCGCCTCCGCCGAAGCCGCAGCTGCCTCGGCACCGGCAGCCGCCTCGGCCTCGTTTGGCGCATCGATCACGAGCGCAATCTCGCCGCGGATGCCACCGGGTTCGTCGGCCCGGACCGCGAAGCGCTCGACCAGCTCGACGGCCGTGCCGCGCGCCACCTCCTCGTGCAGCTTCGTCAGCTCGCGGCACACGGCCACAGAACGCCACGGCAGCACCTCGGCGATGGTCGCGAGCGCGGCCAGCAGGCGGTTCGGGCTCTCGTAGAACACCAGCGCCGCGTCCAGCCCGCGCAGCTCCTCCAGCACCGCCCGCTGCTCGGTCGCCTTGCGGGGGAAGAAGCCGCCGAAATAGAAGCGCGGACACACCGTGCCCGAGGCCACGTAAGCGCACGCGGCGGCCGAGGCCCCGGGCAGCACCTCCACGGCCACGCCGGCCTCCCGCGCTGCAGCCACCAGCCGCAGCCCCGGGTCGGACACGCCGGGCATGCCGGCGTCCGAGCAGTAGGCCACCGCCTCGCCGGCGGCGATGCGGTCAACCACCGCCGCGACCTTCGTCCCGATCATCGCCTCGTCAAGCCGCTCCAGCCGCTTCTCGATCCCGAAATGCGCGAGCAGCTTCCCCGTCACCCGGGTATCTTCCGCACACACCACATCGGCCCCGCGCAGCGCATCCAGCGAACGCAGGGTCATATCCCCTAAATTCCCAATAGGGGTGGGCACGATGACGAGTTTTCCGCCCATTACTCCGCGACCTCGGTGGTTTCCACTTCCACAGACTCAGCCACGGCCTCGGGCTCTTCCGGGGCGCCGTCGCGGGCGGCGTCGCGCACGGCGCGGGCCTCAGCCTCCTTCTCGGCCAAATTCGCCTTGGCCACCGCAATCATGAGCTTGATGCGGTTCAGCTGGTTCACCTCGGAGGC
The DNA here is from genome assembly GCF_035989245.1 of Adlercreutzia wanghongyangiae. Taxonomy (NCBI): domain Bacteria; kingdom Bacillati; phylum Actinomycetota; class Coriobacteriia; order Eggerthellales; family Eggerthellaceae; genus Adlercreutzia; species Adlercreutzia wanghongyangiae. The sequence continues at coordinate 3,671 of NZ_JAYMFF010000016.1, forward strand.
GCCGGGGTCGTAGTCCACGGCCACGATGTTGCTCTCGGGGTAGCGGCGGCGCAGCTCCTTGATGGTGGCCTTGCCCACCACGTGGTTCGGCAGGCACGCGAAGGGCTGGGTGCACACCACGTTCGGGCAGCCACTTCGGATGAGCTCCACCATCTCGGCGGTGAGCAGCCACCCCTCGCCCATGGAGTTGCACAGCGACAGAATCTCGCTCGCGTAGTCGGCCAGCTCGTAGATGTCCGCCGGCGGGTGGAAGCGCGCCGACTTCTCCAGGGCGTCGGTCACCGGCTTGCGCAGCTTCTTCACCGCGGCCAGGCCGATGCGGCTGCCAAGCGCGCTCTTCTTCGACTTGCCGATGGGCTGCTGGAAGATGCCGCCGGCGATGCCGAACAGGAAGAACTCGATGAGCCCGGGCACCACGGCCTCGCAGCCCTCGCGCTCGATGACATCGACGATCTGGTTGTTGGCCGTGGGGTGGAACTTCACGAGGATCTCGCCCACCACGCCCACACGCGGCTTGGTGCCCTCGCCGGTAAGCGGCAGCGTGTCGAAGTCCTCCACGATGCGGCGCACCGTGCGGCGGAACTCCGATTGGCGCACGCCACGCTGAAGCTGGTGCTTGCAGGCGTCCATCCAGTAGTCGAACAGGCGGTTCGCGCTGCCCGGCTCCACCTCGTAGGGGCGCGTGCGGTACAGGCACATCATGAGCAGGTCGCCGTACTGCAGCGCGTAGATGGCCTGGTAGAGCATCTTCGGCGTGATCTTGAAGCCGGGGTTCTCCTCGCCCAGGTCCTTGAACGAGATGGCGATGACCGGAATGTGCCCGAGCCCCACCGATTTCAGCGCCTTGCGGATGAGCGAGATGTAGTTGGTGGCGCGGCAGCCGCCGCCGGTCTGGGTGATGAGCACGGCCAGCTTGTCGGTGTCGTACTTGCCCGACAGCACCGCCTCCATGATCTGGCCCGTGACCAGGATGGACGGGTAGCAGATGTCGTTGTTCACGTATTTGAGGCCCGCGTCCACCGCCCCGTGGTCCACCGAGGGCAGAAGCACCGCGTTGTAGCCGGCCCGATGGAAGATGGGCACCAGAAGCTCGAAGTGGTAGGGCGCCATCTGGGGCGCGAGGATGGTCCAGCCCTCGTCGCGCATCTGCTCGGTGAACTGCACGCGCTCAAACTCGGTGGAGGCGCCCTCGCGCTGCTCCACCTCGGCGGCGGCCACCACGCCGTCGGCCTTCTCGGTGAAGCTGGCGGGCACGAGCGCATCCAGATTGTCCAAATCGATGCAGGCCGCGGGGCAGCCGCGCTTCTCAGCGGCGGCGTCGGAAGCGGCCTCGGCCTCGCGGTCGGCCTGGTCCTTCAGGGCCGCCAGCAGGCTGCGCACGCGGATGCGGGCGGCGCCCAGGTTCGACACCTCGTCGATCTTCAGCACGGTGTACACCTTGCCGGCCGCCTCCAGCACCTCCTGCACCTGATCGGTGGTAAGGGCGTCCAGGCCGCAGCCGAAGGAGTTCAGCTGGATGAGGTCGAGGTCGCGGCGCTGGGTGACCACCTTGGCCGCCGCGTACAGGCGGGTGTGGTACATCCACTGGTCCACCACGCGGATGGGGCGCTCCAGCTGACCCAGGTGCGCCACCGAGTCCTCGGTGAGCACGGCCAGCCCGAAGCTCGTGAGCAGCTCGGGGATGGCGTGGTTGATCTCGGGGTCCTGGTGGTAGGGGCGGCCCGCCAGCACGATGCCCCGGGTGCCGGTCTCCTCCATCCAGGCGAGGGTTTCCACACCCTTGGTGCGGATGTCGCGCTTGAAGGCCTCGTCCTCGGCCCAGCCGGCCTCCACCGCCGCGTCGATCTCAGCGCGGGTGAAGGGCGCGCCCTTCCCGTTCGCCTCGGCCGCGAAGTTCTCGGTCAACTCCACGAACAGGCGCTCGGCCAGCTTCTCCTTGTCGTGGTAAGGCACCCAGGGGCTCACGAAGGCCACGTCGCTCTCGCGCAGCTCGTCGATGTTCAGGCGCAGCGCCTCGGGGTAGCTGGCCACGATGGGGCAGTTGAAGTGGTTGCCGGCGGTCTCGTCTTCCTGGCGCTCCCACTTGGAGCAGGGCATCCAGATGAAGTCGGGATGCTTGGCCAAGAGGTTCATGATGTGGCCGTGGGACAGCTTCGCCGGGTAGCACACGCTCTCCGACGGCATACTCTCGATGCCCGCCTCGTAGGTCTTCTTCGTGGAGGGATCGCTCAGGATGACCCGGTAGCCGAGCTTCGTGAAGAAGGTGAACCAGAACGGGTAGTTCTCGTACATGTTCAGCGCGCGCGGGATGCCCACGGTGCCGCGCGGGGCGTCCTCGGGGGCCAAGGGCTCGTAGCCGAAGGTGCGCTCGGCCTTGTACTCGAACAGGTTCGGCACGGCCGACTTCTCGGTGCCGATGCCCAGGCTCTCGCCCTTCTCGCAACGGTTGCCGGTGATGAAGCGGCGGTGCTTGCCGGTGGCCGCATCCACGCCGAAGTCGTTCACCGTGAGCAAGCAGGCGTTCGAGCAGCCCTTGCAGCGCACGGTGCGATGGCTGGGCGAGAGCGCCTCGATGGCCTCAAGCGACAGAAGGCCGCTTGAGGGCACCTTCGGCCCCACGTCCGGCGAGAGCGCCTCGCCCTCGCAGCGGCGGCGCGCATCCTCGTAGCGGTCGCGGGCCAGCAATGCGGCACCGAAGGCGCCCATGTTGCCGGCGATGTCCGGGCGCACGGCGTTCACCTCGGACAGCTGCTCGAAGGCGCGCAGCACCGCGTCGTTCAGGAAGGTGCCGCCCTGCACGATAACCTGGGTGCCCACATCATGCGGGTCGCGAATCTTGATGACCTTGAACAGCGCGTTCTTGATGACGGAGATGGCCAGGCCCGCGGCGATGTCGCCCACGGTGGCGCCCTCCTTCTGGGCCTGCTTCACGCGCGAGTTCATGAACACGGTGCAGCGGCTGCCCAGATCCACCGGGTTTTCGGCGGAGATGGCGGTGCTCGCGAACTCGGCCACGTCCAAGTTCAGGCCGCTCGCGAAGGACTCGATGAAGCTGCCGCAGCCCGACGAGCAGGCCTCGTTCAGCATGATGTGGTCGATGACGCCGTCCTTCACGCGCAAGCACTTCATGTCCTGGCCGCCGATGTCCAAGATGAACTCCACGCCGGGCAGCATCTCCTGGGCGCCGCGCAAGTGGGCCACGGTCTCGATCTCGCCGGAGTCCACCCGCAAAGCCTCAAGCAACAGGCCCTCGCCGTAGCCGGTCACCGTGGCGTGCCCGATGGTCACGAGCGGCTCGCCGGTCTCGGGGTCGCGGGGCAGGGCGCGGTAGAGCTCGGCCACGGCCGCCTTGGCGCAGCCCAGCACGTCGCCCTTGTTGGAGGCGTAGGTGGACCACAGAAGCGCCCCGTCCTCTCCGATGAGCGCCGCCTTGAAGGTGGTGGAGCCGGCGTCGATGCCGAGGAAGGCCACGCCGCGGTAGTCCGCAAGCGAGGCGCGGCGCACGCGCTCGGCGTCGTGGCGTGCGCGGAACTCGGCAAGCTCCGCCTCGTCGGCAAACAGCGGCGAGAGGCGCACCACCTCCGAGCCCTGCATGTCGCCCAAGTTCTCCAGGCGCGCGAGCACGTCGGCGAGCCTCTCAGGTCGCGCACCCTCGGCCACGCCGGCGATGGCGCAGCCGGCGGCTACGAACAGATGGGCGTTCTCGGGCACGATGATGGCCTCGTCGGCCAACTCCAGCGTCTCGTAGAAGCGCTTTCGCAGCTCGGGCAGGTACTGCAAAGGACCACCCAGGAAGGCCACGTTGCCGCGGATGGGGCGCCCGCAGGCCAGCCCCGAGATGGTCTGGGTGACCACCGACTGGAAGATGGAGGCGGCAATGTCCTCCCGGCGCGCGCCCTCGTTCAGCAGCGGCTGCACATCGGTCTTGGCGAACACGCCGCAGCGGCTGGCGATGGGGTAGATGGTGCTGTGGTCGGCCGCCAGCTCGTTCAGGCCGCCCGCGTCGGTGTTCAGAAGCGCGGCCATCTGGTCGATGAAGGCGCCCGTGCCGCCGGCGCAGGTGCCGTTCATGCGCTGCTCGATGCCGTTGTCGAAGTAGATGATCTTCGCGTCCTCGCCGCCCAGCTCGATGGCCACGTCGGTTTTGGGGATGAAGGTCTCCACGGCCGTCTTGGACGCGATAACCTCCTGCACGAAGGCCACGTTCAGCCACTGGGACAAAAGCAGGCCGCCCGAGCCCGTGATGGCGATGGTCATGGCCTCGGTCGGGTACACCTCGGCGGCCTCGCGCAGCACCTCCACGATGGTGGCGCGCACGTCGGCATGGTGGCGGCGGTATACCGCCCACAAAATCTCGTCGTCGTTGTTCAGCACCGCGAGCTTCACCGTGGTGGAACCCACGTCGATGCCGATGTGGAAGGGGCACGCCTCGGCGGCCGCGCGAGCGGCGGCGGCATCCTCGGCAGCGCCGGCGCGGGCCTGCTCCACCTGGGTGATGCGCGGCGCGCAGGCGGCGCAGGCAGCCGGCGCGTCCTCGCCCGCAGAGGTGGAGGCCTCGGTGATGATCTCGGTGTACTTGCTGTTCTTCTTTTTCATAGGTATCTCGCTTCCCCGTTACAGCTCGATGGATTCGCCGGGTTTGATGAAGAAGAGGCGCATGGCGATGCGGGCCATGTCCTCGGAGGTCTCAGGGCAGCCGCGCTCGATCCACCGGGCGATGATGCCCAGGTAGGCGGCGGCGTAGAAGGCCACGTAGTACTCCACGAAAGGCGTGGGGTGCTCGCGGTACTTCTCGTGGAGGATGTTCTGAACCAGGTTCTCGCACACCGCCTCGCGCAGGCGCGGGCCGAAGCTCGCGTCGCCCCCGGGCCCCAGCACCGCGTGCAGGAAATCGCCCTGGGCGCGCAGATAGTCGAACAGCTCCACCAGAAGCGGCAGGGGCCGCCCCGCCACGCGGTAGGCCAGCATGTCGGCCAGGCTGACGTCGTGCATGCGCCCCTGAAGGGCATCGATATCGGCCATGACCTCGTCTTCCAGGTCGGCCAGCAGGGCGTCTTTGTCACTGAAGTGGTTGTAGAAGGTGCCGCGGTTCAGGTCGGCCCGCTCGCACAGGTCGTTCACCGTGACGGCATCGAAGCCGCGCTCTTCCAAAAGCGCGATGAGCGCCCCGCGCAGAGCCCGTTTCGATTTCGAGATGCGCCGGTCCTCGCAGGGGGCTGCGACAGACGGTGCACAAGTTGCAGTGGCGATGTCCTTGTCCTTTCGCTCGTTTTCAACAGAACGACCAAAAATGGACACTCTGTTCAATAACGTGCATTATACGTGCCCAAAAGCAAACGGGCAAGAGCGCACCTTCCGCCATGGGGCCCCGAAGCAATCGTTTGAACCCGCCCAGAAGCAGCTGCTGCAATGATTTTGGCCAAATTAGTTGCTTAAATTGCGTTTGTTAGGCTTTGATCGTTGCAAATGCGGGATGTCGCGCCCAAATCGGCGGTATTTATTCGGAAAATCAGCGGAAAAGGCGCGACGCTTGCAAAACGACGTCTCCGACCATACGAGACCATGCTAACAAACGCAATTTGGTTGACACTTTCGAAAGCAATCTCGTCAATCATGGGGAGCGAGCAGCGGGAAAGCGCGCAACGGGAAAGCGAGCAGCGGAAGATTTCCCCCACTCCCCGCCTTAAGAATACGCAAGACGGCAACGCTCGCATTCGCGGCTATCCGGCGATGCCCTCCAGGAAGTCCACCACGCCGCAGTGGGTGTGGTACACCGCGCAGCGGATTTCCAGGCCGTCCTCGGCGGCCAGGCGCGCAAGCTCCGGGCTCGCCTCCAGCTCGGCGACGGCCGCCCGGGCGTTCACCACGCTGGCGGCATAGGGGTCGCGCACGTCGCCCAGCGCCTCGGAGATGCGCTCGGTGATGGCGGCCACGTACCCGCGTTCCCCGTCCAGGGCCGCCTTGATGGCGCCGCAGTGGGTGTGCCCCAGCACCAGCAGAAGGCGCGTGTGCAAGTGCTCGCAGGCGTACACGGCGCTGGCCAGCTCCACCGGCCCCACCACGTTGCCGGCCACGCGGATGACGAACAGCTCGCCCAAGCCCGTCATGAAAATGTGCTCGGGCACCACGCGCGAGTCGGCGCAGGTGATGACGCAGGCGAAGGGGCGTTGGCCGTTCTCGAACAGGTCCTGGATGCGCTCGGGCGACAGGTCGCGCTCGTGGTCGAGGGCCGCCACATAGATGCGGTTGCCGTCGCGCAGCCGCCGCAGCGCCTCGTGCGCCCCCACGTGGGCATCAACGTCGTAGTCGTCGGCCGTATAGGCCATGTCCGGGCGCCGCTTCGCCGCCAGCTTTTCAACGCTTTCGTCGCTCATCGCTCTCCCCTCTCGCAACACGGTCGTTCTCTGTTATATTGGCCGTAGAGCGGCTACGCTGCAAAGACCTCCTCCCCGAGCGGCCCGAAGAGGGGCCCGACGGCGCTCTAGAACGACTGTCGGCGACGACAACCGCAGTTTTCACTGACGTGGGACAGATCCCTCGCCTGGATCAGGCGCCTCAGAAGCAGCCTGAGGCCCACCCCATGTGCGCGCGAGGGCGATGCCGCGTTCCTCGCAATACGCTTCGCAGGCCGCCACCAACTTCGGAAAATCATGTTGGAGCACATCCCACACAACATGCATGTCAACCGTTCCGTAGGCATGCGCCAAGCGGTTGCGCAGGCCGCTCATCTCCCGCAACTCGAATCCATATTCGCCGAACACCTGGGAAAGGCGGCCACCCTCCTCCGCCGCGCGGAACACACGATTCGCAAGCCCTTCCCCAATGAGCGCCTCCTGCGCTGAAGCAGGCCGGACGAACTGCTCTCGGGAAATGTGCAGCTCATTGAGCTGGACAATTGTCTGAGTTGCGACATCGTAGATCTCCTGGATACGCAGAAGATCATTCTCTCGGGCGCTCATAGGCTACGATTCCCTCCCGTTCGATGGCGGCGACAAGATTGGCATTGCCGATATCGTCGGCGGTAAGCGCCTCGACTTCGCGGCCCGTGCGACGGCCAACTGCTTTCTGGAAGCGCGCCAAATCATAGAGGCTGAAGGGCTTGTCGCGGTCAAGCTCGAGCCGAACGTCGATGTCGCTTGCCAAAGTCGCTGCATCTCTTGCAAACGACCCAAACAGAATAGCACGTTTTATTGCGGGAAAATTTCGAGATTCGTTACTAATTATTTCCAATACGTCGTCTTTTTGAAGAAGATCGCCACCCGTAAGGCAATCGAGCACCTTTTCGAGCGATCGCTCAATAGCGCTCAGCCGTTCACCGTTCAAGGCACCTTCCTCCCCTTCCATGCCCCGACGAAGAAAGTGGAGGAACGCCTCGGTCTTGGTGATGCGATTGGCCCGGGCGTACTCGTCGACGATCTCCACCTCGCGGCGCGGCAGCCGCATAGCAACCGGCACACGGGAATCTGCTGCAGAGGCCATGTGACTCCTTTTGTAGTGTATTGCAAATGAAATACACTGTAGCATGATATAGGCAAATATGCCAGGATGCGGAGCGGGAAACATCACGAGGCCAGCCGAAGCAGCAGAGGACGCGCCCTTCTTCAATGCGAGGTACAATAGGGGCAGTGCACGGAGAAAGCGATAGGGGCGCATCCATGAGCGGGCCGAAGACGAGTCAACTGGAGATAGAGCGCAGAATTCAAGCGCAGCTGGCGGCGCTGCGTCATGATGTGGATCACAGCCGCAGCCGGGCGCGGCGGCGCATCGTGGAGCTGCTGGAGGAGGCATTGGCCGCCGGCGCGGGATGTCCCGAGGCCGAGGAGGCGCTGGCAGCCTTGGAGGACGCGGCCGAGAAAGCCCTGGATCGGCTCGCTACGGAATGCGCGTTCACGCCGGCTGCCGCCATGGAAGACTCCGTGGCCCGCGCCGAGCGATGCGCCGCCCAGGCGGCTGCTATCGCCGAGGCCTTCTGCGCCCAGGCGGTCCCGCTGCTCGAGAGCGTCAAGCGGGTCGCGAGCGATGCGAAGGCGACGGCCGGCGCGCAAGACTTCGCATCGCGCCTGGCCGCGGCAGCAGAGGAGTCACACGCCGAAGCAAGCGAGACCGCCCGCGGCAAAACTGCGGCGGAGGCGGTCGGTGACAGCGCCGGGGCACCGGCGGCTGACGACAGCGCCGTTCCCGCCGAGCGCATCCAGGCCGCGGCGCGACGAGCCCTGGCGCTCGTCGAGTCGCCCTACACCCTGGCGGCCGACCGCGCCCTGCTGCTGGACGCGGCCCCGGCGCTGAACGAGGCAGGCGCGGCGCAGCTGGAGCTGCTGCTTCCGGCCATGGAGGCCAATGCCCGGATCATGGCCGACTTGGCGGCGCTTGTGGAGGACGCCGAGGAGGAGCTGATCGGCCAAGGCGTTTCGTATCCCGAGGGGCACGCGTTCGCCACCTTGGAAGAGGCCGCCGCGCACCTGGAAACCCTGCGCGCGCTGCAGGCCCAGGCCGACCGCAACGCCTACCTGCAGGCGTGCATCGATGCCGTCATGGCCGCCCACGGCTACGATATCGCCCGATCGGTGCGCATGGGCCGCGACCTTGCGGGCAGCCACCGCGTCTTCGGAAGCGCCGCGGGAGACGCGGGCATCCACGCCTTCGTGTCCGACCAGGGCGACCTCATGCTGCAGGTGGCGGGGCTGCCCGCGGGCATCGGTGCCGTGGCCGACGGCGCCACGGTGGCCCTGGACGCCGCCGCACCCGGCCCCCGCGGCGACGCCCTTCTGCAAAGCCAGCACGACTTCTGCGCCGTGTATGACGAGATAGCGGAAGACCTGGCCGCTTTCGGCATCACCAACACCGTGCGCTACAAGGCCGCGCCCGATGCCGCCTTCTGCCGCGAGCTGCGCGAGGCGGATGCTGCGGCCGACAGCGCCGCCCAGAACGCGCGCGCCACGGCATCGCGAGCCCGCGAGCGGCGGCGCAAGCGCGGCGGCGCAGTTGCCCGGGCGGTGAGGTAGCATGCAGCTGTGCACCTGCGGCTTTGCCAACAGCGACGATGCGCGCGCCTGCATCGCCTGCGGAAGCCCCCTCGCCTGCGAGGAAAACGCGCTCGAAGATCCTTCGACTGCGGGGCTTCGCCCCTTCGCTCAGGATGACACGGAAAGGGCATCAGGCCGACACGGGGCCCGGGAGGATGCGGAAGGCGCCGAGCCCTGCCCCTACGATCGGAACAGGGCGGAAGGAGCGCCGCGCGCCGTGCCCGAGCTGTTGCTGGAAGACCTGCGCACAGGCGCCGTCGTGCACGCCACGGCACCGGGCGGCATCTTGGGGCGCGCCGGCGACTTCTCGCCCGACGCCTTCTCGCCCCGCGTGTCGGGGGTGCACGCCGTGGTGGCCGCAAGCCCCGACGGCCGCTGGACCATCGAGCACACCGGTCGCAATGAGTCGTCGGTGCTGCGCGGCGGCAGCTGGTCGACGCTGCGCGCGGGCGCGCCCCAGCCGCTCTTCGGCGGCGAGACCCTGAAACTGGCCGACATGGTGTTCCGCGTACGCATTAACCCCGTAGGGGACGGCTTCAGCCGCCCCTTGTCCCTCAGCGAGGCTGGCGATCTGGCGCAAAGCAGCACCTCGGCCGAGGGCGGGCTGAAGCCCGCCCCTACGGAGGCCGAGAGGGCGAACCCCGTCGGGAACATCGGAGTGGACCCCGCGGGAAACATCGAAGCGATCCCCGTTGGGAATACCGGGACCGAATCCGTAGGGGGCGGCTTCAGCCGCCCCTCTGGGACAGCCAGCTCTTCCTCAAACGCCGCAGCGTCTGCCACTTCGAACGCCACCCCCGTCGCCGTCGCCTGGTCGGTGCGCTGCCCCGTCTGCGGCACCGAACATGCCGTAGAGGGCCCCGCAGCCCGCATCTCCACCTGTTCGTTCTGCAAAGACCCGCTGGACGCCGGCCAGATTGCCCGCGTATCCGCACGCCCGCACCCGGCTGCCTGAGCCACTATGCGCATCGACCGCCTCTACCACCCCGTGACCACCCTGGGCCCCGGCGCGCGCGTGGCCGTGTGGACGAGCGGCTGCTCCAAGCACTGCCCCGGCTGCGCCAACCCCGAGCTGTGGGAGCCGCGGCCCGAAACCGACCTGCCGCCCGCGCGCGTGGCTGCCATCTTAAACGAGCTGGCTGCCCGCACCGGCTGCCACCGCATCACCTTCACCGGCGGCGACCCGCTGGAGCAGGCCGCCGAACTCGCCCAGGTGCTCGCGGCCATCCGCCCCGCCTTCGACGACATCCTCGTCTACACCGGCTTCACCCTCGAAGAGCTGCGGCGCGACCCGCACATTCCCCGCACGCTGCTCGCGGAAGACCCGGCGCTCGTCGCGGGTTCCCCGCCTCCCGAAGCCGTCCTGCCGCCGGTGGCCGTCCTGCCGCCGGTGGCCGCCTCCTCACCGGAGAACCCCGCCGAGCAAGCCCCCGCGCACCGCGGCCTCATCGACGTCCTCATCGACGGACCCTACGTCGCCGCGCTCAACGACGGCGCCTGCGGGCTGCGCGGCTCGACCAACCAGCGCGTAATCGTGCTGAACCCCGCGCTGGAAACCCTGTATCATGACGAGGAGAGGAAACCGCGCCGCGTGCAGAACGCGGTGTTCGACGGCCGCGCCCTGTCCATCGGCATCCACGGGCGCCCGTCCGGAGAGGAACCGCTATGACATCTCCCACCTGGCAGCGCGAGCTGGACAACTTCGTCGGCATCAAGCCCGTCCTCGTCATCGAGGGCAACGTGGCCGACCTGTACCCATGGAAAGGTCCCGCGGGCGCAACCCAGTTCCTGTCCCTGAACCAAATTTTCCCGGAACTGTTCGCCGGCGCCGAGGGCGCACGCCCCTACCGTTTCCTGTTCGCCGACCCCCTGCGCGGCATCGGCGACCCCTTGGGCGCAGGTGACGCGCGCGAGCTGGCCGAGGCTGCCCAAGCCCAGGCCGACCACCTGACCGCCGAGGCCGAGGCGCTGAACCCCGCCCGCGACCCGGCGGCGCGCCAGGCCCCCTTCGCCACCAACCGCCTCGTCCACGACGCGCTGCTCATGCGCGCCGCCCTCTCGCGCCGGCTCGACGCCGGCGTTGCCGAGGGCTGCTCCATCGCCTGCGTGCTGGATTTGGCAAGTCGACTGTCGTCCTCCCCGGAAGACCTCACCCCCGAGGAAAACGCCGTGTTCATGAACTTGTACCTGGGCGCGGCCGACGCCATTCGCGGCGACGGAGCCCACGTGAACACGCTCGTGCTGGTGGTGAACCGCGCGGGAGACGTGCCCTCGTGGCTCACCCGCGCAAACCCCGATGCGCGCGTCATCGCCATCCCCAACCCCGACCGCCCGGCCCGCGAGGCCTTCATCGAGCGGGCCTTCCCCGACCTGGCCGACCCGACACTCGCCAAGGCGCGGGAGAAGCTCATCGACACCACCGACGGCATGAAGCTGGTGGAGCTGGACGAACTGCGGCGCCTGTACGCCCGCGGCGGCACGGCGCCCGAGCGCGTAGCCGAGCTGGTGGACCTGTACAAGTACGGCATCCGCGAGAACCAGTGGGCCGCCATGGCCGACAAGCTGCGCGACGATCCGGCGGCCGCCCTGCGCCGGCGCGTGAAGGGCCAGGAGCCCGCCATCGAGAAGATCGTGTCGGTGCTGAAGCGCTCGGTGCTGGGCTTTTCCGGCATGCAGCACTCCTCGGGCACCAAGCCCAAGGGCGTGCTGTTCTTGGCCGGCCCCACGGGCACCGGCAAGACCGAAATCGTGAAGGCCGTAACCGAGCTCTTGTTCGGCGACGAGCGCAGCTACCTGCGCTTCGATATGTCGGAGTACGCCGCCGAGAACGCCGACCAGAAGCTGTTCGGCGCGCCGCCCGGCTACGTGGGCTACGAGGCCGGCGGCCAGCTCACCAACGCCGTGCGCGCGAACCCCTTCTCGGTGCTGCTGTTCGACGAGGTGGAGAAGGCCCATCCCTCCATCATGGACAAGTTCCTGCAGATCCTGGAAGACGGCCGCATGACCGACGGCCAGGGCCAGACGGTCTACTTCAGCGAGACGCTCATCTTCTTCACGAGCAACGTGGGCATCTCCGAGGAGGTGCTGGACGAGCACGGACGCGTGGTGGGCCGGCGCAGCATCGTGCAGCCCGGCGAGCCCTACGATGTCATGCAAAAGAAGGTGCGCGCGGCCATGGCCACCCACTTCAAGCCCGAGGTCTTAAACCGCATCGGCGACAACATCGTGGTGTTCGACTACATTTCTCCCGAGGCATCGCGGCTCATTCTGGAGGCGCAGCTGGCCAAGATCAACGGAAATGTGCGCGCTCGTTGCGGCATCGCGGTGGGCACCGCCGATGCCTTGGTGGAACACCTGCTGGAGCGCGCGCAGGAGCCCGGCGTGCGCGAGAACGGCGGCCGTGGCATCGGCAACCTGGTGGAGGCGGCCTATCTGAACCCGCTCGCCTCCTTCATCTTCGATGCAGGCGTGGAAGCGGGCGATGCCGTGGAGGCCTACCTGGCCGATGGAGCCGCAGCCTTCCGACACGCCGGCGACGATGGACTTGCGCCCCTCGTGGGATCGGCCGCCAAGACGGGGCGCCTTGTACCCGAATCCACGGCGGGAGGCAGCGCCCGTGGCCGCTAGCGACGACATCTCCCGCGAGCCCCGGCGCGCGGTGGCGCCCACCATCGTGGACGTGGCCGCCACCCTGGTGGACCTGGACGCCGCCTCGCCCGTGCTGTCGGGGGCCGACCTGCCCTTCATCGGCGACGGCGAGCGCGCCTTCACCCTGCACACGGCCGACATCATCGGTGCCGGCGGCCAGGGCACCGTGGTGCACGCCACCGATGAAGCGGGAAACATCTTCGCCGCGAAGATCGCCTACCAGCCCCATGCCGTGCGCGACCGCCTGGCGCGTCGGGCCATTCTCGACTACCTGCGCGGCCTTATGACCGATCATCCGCTCGGCGAGCGCCACTTCACGGAAACCCACCTCATGCCGCTGTACGCCGCGGGCACGGTAAGCGACGACACGCCCGGGCTCGGCGAGACCACCTACGACGTGGCCGTCATGCCGCTGTGCGACGACCGTCTGGCCCACGCGCCCGGTGCGAGCTACGAGCTTCTGCGCGACACCGTCATCCCCCAAGCGGCCTGCGCCCTGCACCTGCTGCACGAGCAGGGCATTGTGCACCGCGACGTGAAGCCGAAGAACCTCTACCTTTTGGACGGCAACGTGGTGCTCGGTGACTTCGGCATATCGTCGGTGCTCGAGGAGGGCCGCGACACCTCGGCCACCAAGGTGGATCGCCGCACGCCCGGCTACTCGCCGCACTCCTCGGTGGTGCAGCGCGAGAACGACTGGTACGCGCTCGGCTACACCATCTGGACGCTCTACAACGGTGGGGCGCACCCGCACCAGGCGCTCATCGACGCCGACGACCTGTCGGCCGTGCTCGCCGGCGGCCGCCCCGTGCCCTTCCAGCCGCGAAGCCCCGAGCATGCCTCGCTCGGCGACCTCGTCTACGGGCTCACCTACGCCCACGCCCAGGGCCGCCTCGGCTACGACGACATCCGGCGGTGGCTGGATGCGCCCGACGCCTTCCGCTACCGCGACCCCCTGGCCGCGGCCATGGCGGGCCCGGCCGGCTACCAGTTCGAGGGCGCCCTGTACGAGAGCCGCCCTACCCTGGTCACCGCGCTGGCGAGCAACTGGGAGCGCGCCAAGCGCCACCTGTACACTCACGGGCTGGAAGACTACTTCCGCAAGATCGGCGAGACCGACCTGGCCGTGGCCTTAAACGACATCACCGACCAGAACCCCGACACGCTGCCCGACGATGAGGGCGGCAACGAGGACCTGGGGCTGTCGCGGGCGCTCGCGTTCATCGACCCCGCCCGCGAGGCCGTCTTCTGGAAGGGCACCGCCGTGCTGCGGGGCACCGCCGGCGCAGACGCGCTCTTCCGCCAAGTGGCGGCCACGCCTCTGGGCTTCTACCGCATCGCCGAGAACGACGAGGCCGCCCGCGATGTGCTGGGCATTGTGGCGGTGGCAGGCTTTTCCGCACCCGCCCAGGTGGGGCTGGCGTGGCTGCGCGATCATCCTCAGGCGAATCTGGGCGAACGCGTCGATCGCCTGCTGGCCGTGCTGGAAGCCGCCGCTGGCGACGCGTCGGCCGTGCGGGCCTTCGCGGTGCGCTACGGCAGCGACGGCTGGGCGCGGTGGGTACAGGAGAACCTGCCGTTCTACCACGGTCGCGACGGCGCCGGCGAGCGCCTCGTGCGAGCCGTAGCCGATGCCAAAGTGCCCGAAGCCGCGCCTTTGGCCACCAGCGCCGAAGCCCGAGCTGAGCGAGCGCAGCGGGCCGAAGCTCTGGCGGCACGCACCGAGGCGAGCCCGCACCTGCACCATATGGGTATCGTGCGCGCCCACGAAACGGTGGTGCCCGCCACCGCGGGCGGCTACTTCACCGCCGAGCTGTTCGGCCGACCCGTGCCCCGCGGCTTCGTCGCACACCTCATGGAAGTCTCGAGCAGCGATGCGGCGGCCGTGACCTGGGCACGCGAGGCCTGCTGGGGTGCCCGCAGCCGCGCCTGCGCCGAAGATGCGCGAGCGGCCCTGGAAGATGCCGCCGAGCAGATAGACGCCCTGGCCGATGCCGAGGGCAAGCACGCTCCCGTGAACGGCCTTTCCAAGCCGGCCTTCTTCAGCCGGCTCATCGTGGCTATGGCCTTCGTGCTGCTCGTGTGCTTCGTTATGCCGCGCTTCACCTTCGGCATGTGGAAGGAGGGCGTCATCAACGCCGGCGAGCCGCTTGTCACAGCGAGCACCGTGCTCATCTCGCCCACGGGCATGGGGGCAGGCTCGGTGTATCCCGACGCCCTCATCGACGTGTCGGCCATCCCCACCGCCACGTTCAGCGGCGCTGCCCTCCTGGGCTTTCTGGCCGCCGCCTCCACGGTGCTGGCGCCGAAATTCGCGAGCGCCTTCTTCGTCTTGCGCGGTGTGAGCACCAAGGGCCGCACGCGGCGGCGGGCTACCGCCCTGCGCAAGGAGGCCGAAGCCATTGCCACGGGCAAGGGCGCGGCCGAAGGTTGGATATCCGGCGACGAGGAGGGTGCGGTGCCCGTGGCGCGAGACACGAGCGCCTTCATCGCCAAGACCCGGGCGCGCCGTCACCCCGAAACGTCGGCCACGGGGCTCTCGAAGGCGCTCTTCTGGGGCGGGGCGGCCGTGGCGGCCCTCGGCATCACGGTGCTCATGGCCCCGGGAATCGGCTACGAGTCGTGGGAGAGCCTGGCTGCCGAGACCGGCTGGCCCTTCCTGGAAAACCAACTGGTGTGGGGCATCGGGTTCTGCAGTTTGGCGGCGGTCTCCTTCGCCGTGGTGGCCGTGCTGCGCCGCCAGCATCCCACCATGATCACGCTGACGCTGCTGTGCCTCGCCTGCGTTCTGCCGTACCTGGCCGTGGGCGCCGGCTTCATCGGCGTTGTGCTGTTCGTGCTGTACCTCGTCTTCTCCCTGTTCCGACGTTAGGGGCCTGCCATGAGAAACACTACCGACGACGCTACGCCCGAATCGCTCGCCGCCACTGTGCGGCGCCACCAGAACCTGCAGATCCTCGGCACCTTCGCCGGGCTTGTGGCCCTGTGGCTGCTGCTGAACCTGACCCCGGTGCCCCTCTGGGTGTGCGAGCAGTTCGGCCTTTCCCCCAACACGCCGGCAAGTTTGCTCGGCAGAGCCTATTGGAACGACTGTTTTGGCGGTCCCTTGGGCAATGCCGTGGCCGGCCCCCTTCCCCGCCCCGAGGACTTGAGCTACGCCCCCGAAGCCGACCAGTTCCTCGCCGAGCTGGAAAACTTCGCCGTCCGAGAGGAAGCCGCCGAGGAAGCCGCGCCCACGGAAGGCGACCCTGTGGGAGGCGAGCCGCAATGATCATCAGTGCCAGCCGGCGGACGGACATTCCGCGGTTCCACAGCGACTGGTTTCTGAACCGCGTGAGCGCGGGCTACGTGGATGTGCGCAACCCGCTGTTCCCCGGGCAGGTGAGCCGCTACAGCCTCAGTCCCGCCGTGGTGGACGGCATCGTCTTCTGGACGAAGGACCCGGCTCCCCTGATGGGGCGGCTGGACGAGCTGGCGGCCTACAACTGCTACTTCCAGTTCACCCTCACCCCCTACGGGCCCGACATCGAGCCGGGGCTGCCCGACAAACGCCAGATCGTCGCCACGTTCAAGGAGCTCTCGACGCGCATCGGGGCGCGGCGCGTCATCTGGCGCTTCGACCCTTTGCTCGTAAACCGCGGTCATACCGTCGATGACCATCTGCGCGCCTTCGCGGCGCTGGCCGACGAGCTGGAAGGGTTCACCGAACGCGTGGTGATCAGCTTCATCGACGACTACCGTTCCGACGGTCGCAGCGTCTACGCCGCCGTGGGCACCACGGGCGTAAGCCGCGACCAGCAGCGGCGCCTGGCCGGGGGCATCGCCGCCACCGCCCGCAACCACGGCATGACCGTGGCCACCTGCGCCGAAACTATCGACTTGGAATGCCTCGGCATCGAACGGGGGCGCTGCGTCGACGGACGCTTGCTGGAGGAGCTGGGGGCATGCCGGCTCTCGCGCCTGAAAGGGCGATACGAGGCAGTGCCCAAGGACAAGGCACAGCGTCGGGAATGTTTGTGCACCGAGAGCATCGACATCGGCTGGCCCAACACCTGCGCCCACGGCTGCCGCTACTGCTACGCCACCACCGATGCAGACACCCTGCGGCGCAACCTCGCCCAGTGCGACCCGACCGGCACGCTTCTCTGCGGCGCCTTCGATCCCGCCGTCGACAAGCTGACCGACCACCGAGGCACCGGCGACGCGCGTGACCGCTCCTTCAAGTTCGCCACCGACGAGCTCTTCCCCGACCTGTAGCACGTCGCGAACAGTCCCCGCCGCATGCAAGAGAGAAGCCGCACAGCCAACCAGCGGCTGCGCGGCTTCTCGTGCGAGCGCTCGGCGCCCACGCGGACGCGCTTCGAGGGAGGGAGCGAAGCGGCCCGACGGAATACTCGCGACTAGGCGCGCGTGGGATACGACTGCACCTCTTCCACTCCGGTCAGCTGGCGGCCCAGCAGATAGCCGAACGTGATGCAGCGGCCATGGGAGTTGCCGTTGATAACGAGCGGGTAGTCCACGGCGTACAGGCCGCCCGAGCAGTTGCCCACCGCGTACAGACCCTCGATGGGATTCTCCTCCTCGTCGATTACCTGGCCGTAGCCGGTGATCAGGGCACCGCCCGGAGCGCACATCTTGTTCGGCCCCACCTTCTCGATGAAGAACGGCGCCTCGGCGATGGGCAGCATCAGGTCGGATCGCTTGCCGAAATCGGTGTCCTCGCCGGCGGCCACCAGCTCGTTGTAGCGCGCCACCTCG
Source organism: Adlercreutzia wanghongyangiae (assembly GCF_035989245.1). Classification (NCBI taxonomy): domain Bacteria; kingdom Bacillati; phylum Actinomycetota; class Coriobacteriia; order Eggerthellales; family Eggerthellaceae; genus Adlercreutzia; species Adlercreutzia wanghongyangiae. The sequence goes on from NZ_JAYMFF010000016.1 coordinate 21,100, forward strand.
GCGAGGAACAGGTCCTCGTCGAACGTGGGGTAGTCGGCCTTCACCAGCGCGGCCGCCTCCTCCAGAGTGTCGGCCTGGTAGATGAAACCACCGTCGATGCCCATGCCCAAAATGCGCTCGTCGTAGGCCTCGTCGGGCTCCTCGTTGCCGTACACGCGGTACACCGAATCCCACATGAGGCCGCCGCCGATCTTGCGCGTGGCGTGCATATCGCGCGAGTAGTTCTTGTCGAACACGCAGAAGCCGTAGTCGACGTTGCCCGGCTGGTTCAAGATGCCGAGCGACTTCCCCTGGGTCCAGGTGTCCTCGTTCATGAAGCGCCGCCCGAAGGAGTTCGTGCACATGAAGGGCCCGAGGAACATGCCGTAGCCCTGGGGATGGATCATCGGCGGCCACGGGCCGTCCTGCATCTTGGCGCCGGCCCAGATGGCCATCTTCTGACCGTCGCCGGTGTTCATGCCCGCCGGAATGTACATGCTGGACTGGCAGCGGTTCATGATAGGCGCGAAGCACGCCGACATCTCCTCGTCGCCGGAGATGTCGCCCGTCGCTAGAATAACGCCCTTGGTAGCCAGGTAGCGCACATAGTCGCCGTCGGCGTTCACGCAGATGATGCCGCGCACCTTGCCGTCTTCCACAACCAGCTGCTTGCCCGGGGTGCTCCACAGGTACTGGGCGCCGTTGTCAAGCGAGCTCTGGTACAGCGAGAAGTGCAGCGCGTTGCCCTTGCCCATCTCGATGCCGTTGCCCTCGAGCTCGATCATCTGGTCGCTGGCGTTCACCATCACCGTGCCGTAGTACTCGGGGAACTTCTCGCCGAAGTAGTGGCTGCCCAGAAGCTCCACGGTGCCACCCAGGGCCTCGGCCTTCTGAAGGCTCCACTCCAGCGCCTCGCCCGAGCGCTCCAGGAACGTCCACACCTGGGCGTTGTCCATACGAGAGCCGTTCTGCACATCCCAGTCGCGAAACACGTCGAACTTGCTGTACTCCACGCCCTCGGCAACCCAACGCGGCGTGTTCAAGGCGCCGATATGCGCGATCACCGATCCGCGGGAGGCCCAGGTGGTGTTCTTTTCGACCACCAGCACGTCCCCGCCGTTTTCCGCCAGCGAGGCGGCCGTGGCCAGACCCGCCAGGCCTGCGCCCACAACCACGAACTCGTGCTCCTCGGTCTGGACGATCTGATCTTCGGCAATGGATTCGGGGCCCGCTTCCCAGCTCCACTGGTACGCTTGCTCGCCAGTGCCGCTCAGCTTCTCCCCTTCGGCCGCAGGCGCCGCCGGCGCGCAGCCCGCCAGGCCCGCGCCCACCGTGGCGGCACCGGCCAGACCGAGGCCCTGCAAGAAACGACGTCGCGAAATCTCTTGTTCCATAATCTTCCCTCCAGTGAATCAAGTGCCGGAGCGCCTCTCTCCCGGCGCCCCGTCGGACGTCGTATACAGTACGCGCCGCTTCCGCCGCAAGGGAACGCCCCCGGTGCTTATACCCCATAAGTAATTCGTATGCCCCTCGTCGGCACGTCCCCGCTAAAATCAGCCCTACTGAGACTTTTGAAGCACGCATCAAGGAGGGGATCATGCTTCTGGACGGAAAGATCGAGAAGTTTCTCGCCGTCGCCCAGCGGGGATCGATGTCGCAGGCCGCAAAAGACCTCTATGTATCGCAGCCTTCCCTTACCACACAGATTCGCAAGTTGGAAGAAGAGGTAGGGTTCACCCTGTTCGTGCGCACACCCAAGGGCGTGGAACTGACCTCTGCTGGAGGGATGTTTTACGAGGATATGAGCCGCGTGCGAGCTATCTGCGAAAAGGCCGTTATCCGCGGGCGCACCATCGAGCGCGAAAGCGAGTCCACTTTGACCATCGGGCTTCTTACCACCCGCGAGCTTCGCTGGATTCAGCGTGCCCTCGATATTTTCCACGCCACCGAGACCGATGTGGAAATTCAATTCAAGATCATTCCCCACGCATTCGTCCAGCGAGCCTCCATGCTGCGCGACGGCATCGTTGACTGCTTTCTGCATGGTATCCGCGATGATATGCTCAGCGAAGACCTGACCATGTTGCCCCTCTTCGAGACCGAGGAGTGCCTCGCCCTGCCCGCTAACCACGAACTCGCAAGCCACAGAGTCATCCGTCCTGGCGATCTTGCCGGGCACACGGTGCTGTTCCCCCGCGAAGGAGCCTCTCTGGTACCCTCGGGGCCCCTTCAGCAGGAACTCGAACGTGACAATCCGGGGCTCATTGTCAAGGATCAGATCATCGACGCGGCGTTCCTCACCAACCTGCAGTACCTCGCCCATCCGCTTGTCACCCTCGCCCGGGTAGTCGCCGAAACTCCAGGCATCGTGGTGGTGCCCATGGAATGTTCGTTGGAACCGGCCCGCTACGGACTGATATATTTGCGGAAGAGAGGTGCTGCCCTGGAAAAATTCCTCACCATAGTCGCCGCTGAATGGCAGGAGGCCTGACCAAAGCACGCAGCTGAACCGTTTTCGCCAGCGCCCTATCGTCGTTGGCTACTCGCCCGTCGCCGACCTCAAAAGGCCGGCGGGGTCGACCTGGTACAGATGCGCGAGAGCCAGAAGGTTGTGGGTGGAAGGGTCGCTCACGCCCTTTTCCCATTTGGAAACTGCCTGACGGCTCACACCCAGCTGCTGGGCCACGAATTCCTGGGTCATTCCGCAGCGCCGACGCTCCTCTGCCAGCGCCTCGCCCAGCGAATGCGCGGTTTTCCTCTCGCGATCTCGCCGGGGACGCGCGTTCAGATATTTCACAACCGCCACAATCACAACAACGAGAAGAACATAGGGAATCACCTTGATGGCGAGAACCATCAACACAACGACAACTTCGGGAAGCCCAAGTCCCATAACCACCATCTACGCCTCGCTTTCTCGCCTATCGACTCCTTAGAATCACTTGGCAAATTCATCCTAGCACGGAGGCGACAAAGCACCAGCAACTATCGCGCACTTATAGGTTGCGCCCTCCTCACCTGCGGACACGGGCGCCGATCAGTGCATGGCCCCCTCTCATGGCGTTGTTGCGAAAAGGGCGCTTCGGGGCCATCGAAGGCTAACCGCCGGGGCAATCCTACATCAGTCGCGCTGCGCGCTCCTGAATACCGGGAGCGAGTTTCTCCGCTACCTCGGAAGCACCCTGCACACCTTTATCGCCCAGCGTTACCGCTGCTTTCTCGATTGCATCCAACGTGCCTCGCGCCAGATCAGAAGCTTGCCGCATAACTAAATTTGCGGGCAGGCCCATTTCCTTCGCCTGCCGCGCGAAGGCATCCGAATCAATTTGCTCCAACTTTTTCTTTCCCCCGATAGCCATGGCCATCTCCGTCGATAAACCTTCGTAGCAGCTTGTTCCGGGCAAGTCGTACAGGGGCGCCAAGCGCAAGCTCTTCCATTCGGCATCGCGCACAAGCGCGTAGTTCTTGAGATGCGCATCGCAGTTGCCAATCAGATAGTTGAAGACAAACGCCTTCCAAAGCGCTGCTAAATCCGTCAAGGGGTCGGCAGAGTAGAGTCTGACGACCTCGCCCATTTTCGCCGCATAGCCCCGGCGATTCCCCTCCTCGTATTTATGCTCGGGGACGACGGCCATCGCCTGAGAGAAATCCTCTTGGTGCAAGCGATGCGGCGCACGGCAGCCATCGATGACTCGCGAGGCTCGGTCGATCGCGCGGTCGAATCGCTCCGTGCAGATCATGGGAATCTCCGTGGGAACGACATCGACCTTCGGAGCACTCAAACCCAATATGCCCGCTGCAGTCGTGCAGACCGCCTCATTGACCACCGCATCCGAGAACTGCACATGGGTCGGCTTCAGAATATGGGACGACGGGGCCGAGCCCACAGGACGCCGCCAGCCTCGCTCCGCGTCACGAAGCAGCGCGATTTTCGGCTGGCCCCCAGCGAGCGAGAAACGCGAATTCCGGCTCATCCAGACCGCTCGATCGGTAAGCGCTCTCGCCATTTCCTCGAGCCGCCCATCATCCAGCCCCTCGTAGGCCTCTTCAGGTTCTGGCTCCAAGCCCTTCAAGGTTATGGCTCCAATGCACTCCCACCCTAAGGCTGCGAGGATTTTGGCATAGGACGATGCTGGCAGATGAAGCTCGCGGGCGGCCGCCGCCCGAGGTCTACCCTCTGGCAGAAGACCCTCAAAATAGGGACGCACCTGGCGAGCCGAGAACCGCTCTTCTTGCAAAGGGAGAGACAGCGACAACGGATGCGGCGAGGGCAGAGAGAGCCATTGCTCGCTATAGGTGAACCCCTCTCCAACGCCTGGCTGCGTATCGAGGCTGCCTGCCAACAGCGGCCCTCCGCTGCGCTCTACAAAGATATCGAGCTTCACAGCGCACCCCCCTCTCTCCGCGCCGCTTCCAGATCGAGCGCAAGAACATTGAGCACACGAAGGGCCCGACCGAGCTCAGCCGTCTCTTTCCCGTTTTCCAAAGCCGAGAGGAAGGCGGCCGAACAGCCGCTGAACGCAGCCACCTGCGCCTGGGTATAGCCGAGTTCTTTTCTGCGCTTCCGCAAGGCCGCGCCGAATGTGGCCGCATCGTAGACTCTCATGATTGTTCCATCTCACTTGAAATTTCAACGTACGTTGATATTACCAGAGTCGAAAAGCATTTTTCAACGTACGTTGAAATTTTCTGCGCACTTCATAAGATTTCACCGTACGTTTATGCTGGCACTCCCATGCTTATCGCGCTCGCGATAAAACTCGAGTTTCTTTCCGAGATTATTGCGATCGCGATAATTAAGCCGTCTATCTCCGAAGCACGCTCGCGAAGCTTCTCTTCCAGGGAAAGGACCGCCGCTGCGTGCCCGCGGGCTATGATGGCCGTCTGCGCGTGTACGGCGGCGGTTGGGTGCGCGATTTGGTAGACTAGGCGAAACATTGCCGAAAACGCGCGCATACCGCGCCATCTGCCACCGCGAACGAGGAGAACCCATGCAGATTACCCCCGCCGAGGTCGCCGAGACCCTCGCTATGGTCTCGAAGCAGAACCTGGACATCCGCACCATCACGTTGGGCATCAACCTGCGCGGCTGCGTGGATGCCGATGTGGATGCGCTGGCCACCAAGGTGTACGACCGCATGACCACCGCCGCCGAGCAGCTGGTGCCCACGGCCGAGCAGCTGGAGCGCGAGTTCGGCATTCCCATTGTGAACAAGCGCATCTCGGTTACGCCCATCGCCGAGATCTGCGCGGCCGTCACCGCCGAGGACCTCTCCCCCATCGCGCGCGCCATGGACCGCGCCGGCGCCGAGGTGGGCGTCGATTTCGTGGGCGGCTTCTCGGCCCTCGTGCACAAGGGCGCCACCCGCGCCGACCACAAGCTCATGAACTCCATTCCCGAGGCGCTCGCCACCACCGAGCGCATGTGCGCCAGCGTGAACGTGGGAAGCACGCGCGCCGGCATCAACATGGACGCCGCCTTCAAAATGGCCGGCATCATCAAGCAGGCCGCCGAGCTCACCGCCGATAGGCAGTGCATCGGCGCCGGCAAGCTCGTGGTGTTCTGCAACGCCGTGGAGGACAACCCCTTCATGGCCGGCGCCTTCCACGGCTCGGGCGAGGCTGACGAGGTGGTGAACGTGGGCGTGTCGGGCCCCGGCGTGGTGCGCGCCGTGCTGGCCGACCTGCCCAAGGACGCCGACATCACCACCGTGGCCGAGGCCATCAAGGCCACCGCGTTCAAGATCACCCGCGCCGGCGAGCTCATGGCCCGCGAGGCGAGCCGTCGCCTCGGCGTGCAGCAGGGCATCCTGGACCTGTCGCTGGCCCCCACCCCCGCTGAGGGCGACTCGGTGGCCGAGATTCTGGAGGCCATCGGCGTGGGCCAGTGCGGCGGCCCCGGCACCACGGCGGCGCTCGCCATGCTGAACGACGCCGTGAAGAAGGGCGGCGTCATGGCGTCGTCTTCCGTGGGCGGCCTGTCCGGCGCCTTCATCCCCGTCTCCGAGGATGCCGGCATGATCCGCGCCGCCGAGGACGGGGCCCTGTCCATCGAGAAGCTGGAGGCCATGACGTGTGTGTGCTCGGTGGGCCTGGACATGATCGCCGTGCCGGGCGACACCACCCAGGAGGCCATCTTCGGCATCATCGCCGACGAGTGCGCCATCGGCATGATCAACAACAAGACCACCGCCGTGCGCCTCATCCCGGCCATCGGGTGCCAGGTGGGCGACCAGCTCGACTTCGGCGGTCTTCTGGGCTACGCCCCGGTCATGCCCGTGAACCCCTATGCCGGCACCGTGTTCGCCCACCGCGGCGGCCGTATGCCCGCGCCCTTGAACTCGCTGAAGAACTAGCAGCGAGGCTTGCGGCTTCCCAACTTCGCCGACCCGCCCTCAATTCCCCAGCAGCCCCGCCGCCCCCTCACGAGCGCCGGGGCTTTTCCATATCCCCGCAAGCCCCGCTGGCCCGCTAGCCCCGCTGGCCCGTCAGCCCGCTGGCCCGCTAGCCCGTCAGCTCGCTAGCTCGTTCGCCCGTCAGCCCGCTGGCCCGCAAGCCCCGCTAGCCCCGCCATCGACACGCCGCGGGGCTTCTCCTTCTGTCCGCAAATCAGCCGAGGGAGTTTTTGCTTGGAAAATGACGGGTAGCGTAGTCCAGCGACAGATGCTTCTTGAGCGACAACGCTCTGAGCAGGCACTATGCCGCCCGACTCCTCACACCCCGCATCAGAACATCCCCAAAAACTACGCCACCCGTCGTTTTCCAAGCAGAATGAGCGAGAAGGAGCTGCCGCTTTGCTCGTTTCCTCGCAAAATTCTGATTCCACGTTATCAATTTCGTCGCAAGCGCCACGAACACGCGCGTTTTTCGGAACAACGCGCTAGCATAACCCCCAGAAAGCGCCCGCCGCGTGCGGGCTCACCTACCTTCGCCCAAGGAGCGCGCCATGATCAAGACGTTCAAGATGAAGTTGTACCCCGGCATGGAGGAAGAGTACGAGCGCCGCCACAACGAGCTGTGGCCCGAGATGGTGGACATGATCCACGAACACGGCGGCCGCAACTACACCATCGCGCTGGACCCGGACACGCTCACGCTGTTCGGCTACATCGAGATCGACGACCCTAAGCTGTGGGCCGCCGGCGCCGACACCGCCATCAACCGCACGTGGTGGGACTTCATGGCCGACATCATGGAGACCAACGAAGACAACTCTCCCGTCTCCACCGACCTACCCGTGCTGTTCCACTTGGATTAGGGCCTCGAAATGAGCAGAAACGCACGGTTTTCGTGGTCTCTCCGCTTCGCTCAGGGATTCACGAAAACGTTTCCCCAGGTCGACATAGGCGACTGGTCGCAATGACGCACTCAAACTACGAAAATCGCCTCTTTTTGCTCAAAAAGTACGACACGCCGTACGGGCTTCACTATAATTGACTCTCGAAATGCGAACGAGACAGCGAAAGCGAGCGAGCATGCATGTGCACACCCCCATCAAGGTACGGTACGGCGAAACGGACATGATGGGGGTGGTCTACCATGCGAACTACCTGCTGTATTTCGAGGACGCGCGCATCGACTTCCTGAACGCGCTCGATTTCTCCTACGCCGAGCGCATCGAGGGCGCCGGCTACATGAGTCCCATCCACGACGTGGAAATCCACTACCGCGCGCCGCTGCGCTACGGCGAGGAGGGCTTCGTGCGCACCTCGGTGGCGAAGAACCTGCCCATGCGCACCGTCTACCGCCAGCAGGTCTACCGTGCAGAAGATGTCGTGGAAGACGCAGCGGCCGACAAGGCCAGCGATGCCCCAGACGGCCCGGGCACAGAAGGCACGGCGGCGCCCGCTCGCCGCGAGCCGCTTTTGCGCGAGGGCGCCACGCCTCTCGTGGACGCGCTTATCACGGTATGCGTAGTGGAGCGCGACACCTTCAAGCCCGTCAGCCTCAAGCGCACCTTCCCCGACCTCTACGCCGCCTACGCCGACATCGCAGAAGAGGCCTAAGGCCAGCCAGCTTACTCGCCGTCGATGAGGTGCAGAAGCTCTTCGCGCTTGCCGATGCCGAGCTTGCGGTAGATGTTGCGCACGTGGGTGCGCACGGTGCTGATGGACAGCACGAGCGATTTCGCGATATAGGCCGGCGTGAAGCCGCGGGCCAGGTACACGAGCACCTCGCCCTCGCGCGGCGAGAGGCCGTGAGCGGCGGCCACCTCGGCGCAGCGGGCCTCTAGGGTGACGCGCATGGAAGGCTCCGCCGCCGATACGGGAGCGATCGCCGGCGACGCGGCGGAAGGGGCGAACGCATGTGTCGGCACGAGAACATCCTCGTCGGGCCCTTCCAAAGCATCGCCGTGCGGCGTTACCAGGCCGACCCAAGCCGTGTGCCCGAGAAACACCAGAAGGGCCGCCACGAACAGGCCCGTGAGCACGGATATCCACGACGAGAAATCGTCGGTCACCACGAGGACGGCGGAGAGGCTCTGCCCCACGAGTCCCGCGCCCGCGACTACGGCCACGGCGAACGAGCAGGCCAGATCGGGCGTCACCTCGCGCCCGTATACCACCGCCAAAAACAGCGCGCAGCCGAGCATGGCGAGCACGATATAGAACAGATACAGCGCCACCGTGGACGCCTCCTGCGGGAACGTGCCCTCAGGAAATGAGCCCAGCACCACGAACGCCGCGCCCAGCGCGGGCACGAGCACGCGGTAGAACCACGGCAGCAGGGGCCGGCGGGCCCAGCAGGCGCAAGCAACGAGCACGACCGCGGCCGCCAGCAGGCCACCCAGGTAAGCGGTCTGCACCACGCCGAAAGCACTGTGGTTGACCACGTCGGTCATGAAGGCGTACATCGCCAAACCCGCCAGCGGAAGCCACGTCACGGACGCGAGTCGCCTGAGGGGGCCGGAGACTTCAGGAGCGCCAGACGTGTCATCGGCGCTCGAGGAAGAACGGCCTGAGGATACGGGATCTGCATCCGCTGCAGGAACGCCATCAACCGTGGAGACGCCGACAACTGCGGCAATGGCCCCGTCGTCGGCCCCTTCAGCCTCAAGCACCGCATTCCCAACGCGTTCATCTCTCATGAGCAGAAGGGGCACCGAACCCGCCACGAGCAGAACGCAGAACACAGGGACGAGCAGGTGCAGGGGAAGCAGGGCGAGCACCCACCCCCCGAAGGAGGCCACGCATCCCACCGACGCGCACACGAGAAGCGCCGCGCCCATGGGGCACGCCACCGCGCAGGCCCACGCGCTCACAACTTCGGGGAAGGCAGCACCCGCCAAGACGCCCGCGAGCGCCGCGCCCGCGGGAAGGGGCTCGGGAGCCATCAGAAGCGCCGCGAACAGAAGGGTCGCCACCAAATACGCCCCCACTGCCGCAGGCGTGCGGAAGCGCGATGCGCCGTCGCCTCCAGATGAGCCCAGGGCGCGCAGCAGCCCGACAAGAGCCGAGACCATCGCCGCGAGCATAAAGCAGAAGAGGAAGGTGTCGGCAAGAGCCGCGAACTGAGGAGCGCCGTCAAAGTAGGCAACAGTGGGCGTGTACCCCAGCAGCGTCACCGCGAAGGCGCAGAGCGCCCCGTAGCGCGGCCGCAACTCGACCGTCGATGCGACCCGCGACTTCAACGCGTTCGCTTCTTTCGTCATGGCTCGTCACCTCCTCGCTGCTCCTCGACGCTCCTCCGTCTTTTCGCGATACCCCGCAACGGCAGGATCGCCGCGGTCCGACTCGCAAATGAAGCGTTTTTCCGAGGCCGATTCTAGCACCGGGCAAAGGCCGTCCTCCGGACGGAAGTCACCCGTGTCCAACTCGACAACATCAGCCTCCACCTGCCAATACCTAAAAAGTGCGATGCGGTTACCCAAGAGCGGCGATAGCCGGCGCAAGGTGAGTTCCCTATAGTGAACTCGTTCCTCTTTTGGAGGCGGACTCCCAACGGCGCGGCTTTTTTGGGGCCATTGAGGCCGAGCCGTTCCGCCTCCGTCAAGGGCTATGCGGGTGCCCGCGCGACATGCGCCGGAAGCCCGTGGGGCGGCGGCCCTCCTTTCTGACCGCCGCCCGCTTCCTTTTCTGCTAACTCGGATCGGCGGCGCGCTTCAGGGGATGCGCGCCGCCAACACCAACGGGCCGCCCGCGTCACGAGAGAGACGCGGGCGGCCCTCTTTTTTGCGTCGAGGTGCGGAATGGGGTCCGCGGCACGGCGGGCGATTAGAACGGGCTCGCGTAGAGGCGCATGCCATCGGGCAGCCGCACGAAGCCCTCGGCCTGGAGCAGCGCCGCGAGGGGCGTGTCCAGCACATCGCGCGCGTTGAAATGCTCCA
>NZ_JAYMFF010000017.1:0-35026 GCF_035989245.1 Adlercreutzia wanghongyangiae
AATGGGGTCCGCGGCACGGCGGGCGATTAGAACGGGCTCGCGTAGAGGCGCATGCCATCGGGCAGCCGCACGAAGCCCTCGGCCTGGAGCAGCGCCGCGAGGGGCGTGTCCAGCACATCGCGCGCGTTGAAATGCTCCACGACGATCTTACGTCGCGAGGCCGCCGCGCCCTCGCGCTTGAGGGCGGCACGCACGAAGGCCGCCAGCGATGCCACCGCCGCCGCCAAGGCGTCAGGATCGGACGTGAACGCGAGCACCGACTTGCACCGCGGCGCAGCCCACAGTACCGGACGCCCCGCAGCCACCACCACGAGCGCGCCTTCGCGCCGGGTTGGCTTGGCCGCCACGAGGGCGGCGTCGATGGCAGGTGCCGCGCCGGCGGCCTCCCAGGCCACATCGGGCCAGGGAATGCCCGCACCGAAGAGGCATGCCGGGTCGTCGGCCGGCAGCACCGTGCAGGCCGCGGCATCGGCGAGGGCATCCCCATCCGAGGAACCCGGCACCGCATCGCCGGCCGCCGCACTGTGGGACGCGAGCGCATGCGCGCGCAGGGCCTCCACCACCTCCCGGGGCGCGAACTGCGCCGGGCCCATTCCCTCCACGAACATGCCACGGGCGAGCTCACCGGCATCCTCCATGGCGCGCAGCACCGGATACAGCGCCGACAAGCCGCCCGGCACCCCGGCGGCCAGCGCGATGTCGCGGGTTACCACCCCGTAGCGGTCGATGAGCGACTCCACGAGCGCGAGCGCCTGCACGGTGGCTCCCCCGCCGCACGGAGCCAGGGTCCTCCACCGGCCGGCCAGGGCTGCATCGAAGGCGGCCGCAGCACCCTGGCGCGACACGACCGCGGCACGGGCTTGGGCGCGGGCGGCGGCCATGGTGCGACCACGGCGGCTCGTCGCCCGCCGGCGCGAGGGCGGGGGCACCTGGCCGCCGCTGCGGGCGGCATCGGACGGGGATGCGAGGCCGCCGGCGCGAAGGAGGCCGAGCCCATCGGCTGTGGCCCTGCCGGCCCACACGAGCCCCTCCAGCGCCTCGGCCACCTCGCGGCTCGCGGGAGCACGGGGCGCCTGCATCCGCGAGACGGCATCCACCAGGGCGGGAAAGGACAGTGGCCCCTCAGCCGCAAGCGCGTGGCGCACGGCGGAGTCCAGGCCTGCCTTGCCGTCGTCAACGGCGGCATCGGCGTTCTGGCGCTCGGCAGAAGCAACGCCGCCTTCCCCGTCCTTTGCAGGAAAGGCCCCGATGCCGCCTCCGCTTCCAGCCGCCGTATCCGACGGCCCGACGCCGCCCTCTCCCACCCCGGGTTCGGGCACGACCGCCGCCGCGATGCCGGAAGCGGGGTCGGCGGGCGGCGGCGCCAGGGGCGAGTCGGTCGGAAAGAACGATACGAGGTGCGCGCCGCCTACCGTGGAGGCCGCCCACAGCACTTCGCCCGCCGCCACGAGCTCGTCCAGCATAGCAGGGCGGTAATCGGGCACGCGCACGGGAAACACGTCGGATTCCCACTGGGCCATGGGCAGTGCCGCGCCCTCGAACTGGGCGATCACCTGGGCCACACCGTCTATTCCCGCAAGGGCCGGCTGGCCCGGCGCGGCCACATCCTGGCGCTCCATCAGAAATTGCACGTAAGCCTCAGGCGCCACGGGACGCACCGCCTCGCGGGCCCGGGCAAGCGAGCGCGAGCGCAGCCGGCGCAGCACCGCTCCGTCGGCCCAGCGGTCGGCGCCCAGGCGCACCAGGCGCCCATCGGCCGCCAGCCGCTCGAGGGACTCCGCCGCAAGGACCGCGCCAACGCCTGTGGCCGCGGCGGCCTCATCGGCCGAGAACAGCGTGTGCGTGCGGGCGAAGCGCGCCATCAGGCCATCGAGGGGCCGCGTGTCCGAACCCGACCGCCCGCGCTCTGGAAGGGCCCATGGAGGCACCGGGATGCCGAGCACGTCGCGCAAGCGAGGACCATCATCGGCCGCCGCCCACTTCTCCGCCCCGGCAATAGTCGCGGGAAAAACCCGTCGCTCGGCCTCCAGCGCAACGAGAATCTGCTTCGCAGCGGAGGCGGGCATCGTCTCGGCGTCGCCCCCAGCTGTCGAGCCGCCGGCACCCATACGCGCGGCCACCTCTTCCGCCGTCAGCGGGCCCAGCTCGCGCAGCAGATCGGCCACGCCCTCGGCGCCGTGAACGCGCCAGCCGGGCGCCGTCCGCTGCAGCTCGGACAGCACCTGGGCCGTCACCTCGGCATCCAGCACCTCCTCCACCGCCGGCGCGCCCACGAGCTCGGCGAGCAGGGCCGGATCCACCGCCAGAAGCGACGCCTGCCGCTCGGCATGGGGAAGATCGCCCTCGTAGAGGTGCTCGCCCAGGTAGCCGAAGACGAGCGGCGCCGCGAAGGGAGACGGCACCGCAGTGCGCGTCTCGCTCATCTTGATGACGCCGGCCTGAAGGGCGCCCAGCACCTCGCGCAGCCCCGGCAGATCGAACACGTCCTGCAGGCACTCGCGCATAGCCTCCAGAATGATGGGGAAATCCTCCTCGCGGCGCGCGGCCTCCAGAAGCTGACCGCCCTTCAGGCGCTGCTGCCACAGCGGTGCTCGCTTGCCTGGGGCCGTCGGCGACATGAGCAGCGCCCGGGCCGCGCACTCGCGGAAGCGCGCCGCGAAGAGCGCGGTGCTCCCCACGCATTCCCGCACGATGGCCTCGGCCTCGTCGGCGTCGAACAGAAACAGCTCGGCACCGTAGAGTTCTCCCTCGGCCATGGGCACGCGCAGCACGATGCCGTCGTCGGCCGCGGCCGCCTGTGCATTGAAGCCCCGCGTCGTCATGATGCGGTGGCCCACCGCCAAAGCCCACGGCTCGTGCACGCGCCGGCCGAACGGCGAGTGCAGGATGACCCGCCAATCGCCCGTCTCGTCCTCACACTGCTCCACCACCAGGCGCTTGTCGGTAGGCACGATGCCCGTGCACGCGCGCTGCGCCTGCACGAGCGCCGCCAGATTGCCGCAGGCATTCTCGTCCAGCCCGTCGGCCGCGAGACGTTCGCGCAAGGGCTCCTCGAGCCGACATTCGCCCCCGGCATCAGACGCCAAGCCTCCGTCCAGCGCGCGCACGAAGGCGCCGCGGGCGCGCCCTGCCTCGAAGGGACGCCCCACCGCCTCGCCGTGCCAGAACGGCAGGCGCGCCGCGCGGCCGGGAGCCGCCTCCACGATGACCCGGTCGGCGCCGATCTCCAAGATGTGCCAGGTGCTGGTACCGAGCGCGATGATGTCGCCCACCCGGGACTCCATCACCATTTCCTCGTCCAGCTCGCCCACGCGCCGCCGCCCCTGCTTGGCATCGCCCTCGGGCAGCACCACCGAGAACATGCCGCGGTCGGGAATGGTGCCCGCCGCCGTGACGGCCAAGCGCTGGGAGCCGGGGCGCGGCTTCAAGAGCCCCGTCTCGCGGTCCCACAGGATGCGCGGCGCGAACTCGGCCACATCGCCCGAGCCGTAACGGCCTGCGAGCATGTCCAGCACGCCCTCGAAGGAACGGCGCCCCAGATCGGCATAGCAGGCGGAACGCCGCACGCAGGCGAGCCAGCCATCGGCGGGAAGGCCGTCGGGCGCCATGGCCACCGCGGCCACCGTCTGCTGGGCGAGCACGTCCAGGGCGTTGCGCACGAGGCGCGTGGCCTCGATGGCGCCGGATTCCATACCCTCGGCCATCACTGCGGCATCGATCACCTCCACCCGCGTGCGCGGGAAGATGATGCCGCGCGAGCGACCGCCCACCTGGTGGTTCGCGCGGCCCACTCGCTGAAGCCCGCTCGCCACCGAGAACGGCGCCGCCACCTGCAGCACCAGGTCGATAGAGCCCATGTCGATGCCCAGCTCCAAGCTGGACGTGGCCACCACGCAGGGCAGCTCTCCTGCCTTCAGCTCGCGTTCCACCTGCAGGCGCTTCTCCTTGGAAACCGAACCGTGGTGAGCCTTGGCAATGAGCACCGAGGGCTCGGTCACGAGCGCCGTGGTGGAGCCGATGTCCGATCGGAAGGCCGCACCCGGCCCCTCGCCGGCACTGCCCGCAGCCGACCAGTAGCCGGCCGCTTCAGCGTGCGGTGCATCGAGCCCCAGGCGCTTCGCGTACAGCTCGTTCAAACGCGCCGTCAGCTTCTCGCACAGACCGCGCGAGTTCACGAATACGATGGTGGAGGTATGTGCCAGCACCTCGTCCAAGATAGCGGCCTCTATATGGGGCCAGATGGAGGCCGTGCCCAGGCGGCTGTCCGGATGCGGCGGGGCGGCCTCGTCCCGCATAACGGCGCGCAGAGCCCGGTCTGATTTCCAGGCCTGCTCGACGGGAGCCCGTCGCGGGCCGCTGCCGCGCTCGCACGTGCCGTCTCCCGCGCTGCGAAAGCCCCCGAACGCAGGAACCGCCGTCATATCGCTTACCGGCACGCGCACGGACAGGTCGAGGGCTGGCGGCGCCTCGGTTGCCACCACCGTAACCGGATGCGCGCCGCCGAGGAAACGGGCGACCTCGTCCCGCGGGCGCACCGTGGCCGACAGCCCGATACGCTGGGCCGGCGCGTCCAGCAGATCGTCCAGCCGCTCCAGCGACAGCGACAGATGCGCGCCGCGCTTGTCGCCGGCGAGCGCGTGCACCTCGTCCACGATGACCGTCTCCACGTGTCGCAGCACGTCCCGCGCGGCCGAGGTGAGCATGAGGTAGAGCGACTCGGGCGTGGTGATGAGGATGTCCGGCGGGTTGCGCACGATCTTGCGACGCTCGTCGGGCGTGGTGTCGCCGGTGCGCATGGCCGTGCGAACTTCGGGCGGCTTCGCGCCATCGCGCCCCGCCTGAGCCGCCACCAGCTCGGAGATGGCCGCAAGCGGCCCCTGCAGATTGCGATCCACATCGGCGCCGAGGGCCTTCAAGGGCGACACGTACAGCACGCGCACGCCGCGGGCCCACTTCTTCCCCGCCTCGGCCGCACGGGCCTTCTCGGCCATGAGCGCGTCGATGGCCCACAGAAAGGCGGCCAGGGTCTTGCCCGAGCCCGTCGGCGCGATCACGAGCGCGTTCTCGCCGGCGGCAATGGCCTCCCACGCCCGTTCCTGCACCTCGGTGGGCGCACCCAGCGCATCGGCGAACCATGTTCGCGTGGCCTCGGAGAACGCCCCGAGCGGCCCCGCCTCCCGCACCGCGCTCACAAGAGGCCCTCTTCCTCGAAGGGGGCCAATGCCGCCTTCAGCGTGAGCTTGCGCGCCGTCAGCTGCTGGTAGGTGGCCGTGCGCGTCTTACCCTGGGCCCGCAGCGCCTCAAGGGTCGCCGTCACCGATTCCCGCTCCGCCACCAAACGCCCCAGCGCCGCCTCGAACCGCGCCAACCGCTCGCTATCGACCTGATCAACGGATTCCATTCGCACCTTCCAAATCTTCGCGCTACCTTCCTTCTGAGAATTATAGGGTAAAGCGCCCTTCTGACCGACGGCTTGGAAAAGAGCGGAAATCGCCCGCTTTCCGACCATGCTAAGATATGGAAGAAGACGACAGGAGGAGCGACCATGCGCAGCAACGAGGTGGCGAAGTTGGCGGGGGTGACCGTGCGCACGCTGCGGCACTACCACCAACTGGGGATTCTGCCCGAACCGCCCCGGTCGGCCAACGGCTACCGCGACTACCCGCCCGCCGACGTGGCGCGGGTGCTGCGCGTGAAGCGACTGGCCTCGCTCGGGTTTCCGCTGGCGCGCATCGGCGAGATCTTGGAGGACATGGACGCGCCCGGCTCGTCGGCCGCCGCGGCCCTCGACGACCTGGATCGGGAGCTCGCCCTGGAAATCGAGCGGCTGGAGGAGCAGCGCCGCACTATCGCGGCCCTGCGCACCGAGAACCTGGACCCCACGCTTCCCGTGCGCTTCGCCCGCATCCTGTCCATGCTGCCCGGCGTTAGCAGCCTCGCCGACGCCTCCCCCGCCGACCGCGCCGCCCTCGTGGTGGCCGGCCACCTCTACAACGACGACGAGCTGGACGAGCTGGAGCGCGTCGTCGGGCGCATCGCGAACGACGACCTGATAGAGGCCTTCGAGCAGCTGAACGCCCGCATAGAGAGCCTGCAGCCCGACGCGCCCGAAGAGGAGCGCGACGCCTTGGCCCAGCAGACCCTGGACGCGCTGGCGCCCGTCATCGCCTGCTTCGATGCGGAGAACTGGCTGCGCCCCTCCACCGACCGCGAGCGCTTCTTAGACGAGATCGCCTTCAGGGACTACAACGATGCCCAGCAGGACGTGTACAACCGCGTCGAAGCCGGCATCGAGGCGGCCATGACCGCCCGCCTTGAAGCCGAGGGGCGGCCCGAAACGCCGCAGATGCGCCCTTCATAACTCCTTCACGCCGCGCTTGACCCCGACGCAACGTCATAGTTTTAACTCCCTCTCGAACGATCATCCCCTGTTCGAGAAAGGCCTCCTATGTCCCTCGCCTCGCCCCAGGCCCGCGCACCCCGCCCCGTCGCGCCACGCTACCTCTTCTCCTGCGGGCTCTCGCTGCTCGGCAACTCCGTCGCCGGCGTCGCGCTGCCCCTGGTGCTGCTCGCCACCACCGGCGACGCCCTGGCCGCCGGCACCCTCGCGCTCATCTGCGCCGCGCCGCAGTTTCTCATCGGCCTTATCGGCGGCGCGCTCATCGACCGCTTCAACCGCCGCGACGTGTCCGTGATCTCGGACATCCTGTCGGCGGCGAGCGTGGCCCTCCTGCCCGTGGTGGACGCGGTGTGGGGGCTGTCCTTCGGGTGGTTCGTGGCCCTGGGCCTCGTCGGCGCGGTGGGCGACATTCCCGGCATGACGGCCCGCGACGCGCTCGTGCCCGCCGTGTGCGAGCGCGACGGACGCAGCCTGCAGAAGTTCATGGGCCTCACCCAGTCGCTCGATTCCCTCGTGGTCATCGTAGGTCCGGCCCTGGCCGCCTTCCTCATGGGATCGGTCGGCGCCGTGAACGCGCTGTGGTTCACAGCCGCCATGTCCCTGGCCGCAGCGCTTACGACCCTCACGCTGCCCCGTGCCATCGGCCGCATCGGCGGGAAGGACGCCCCCGCTGAAAGTGGGGCCGCCTTGGCAGCGGGCCATGGCGAGCGCGGCATCGTGGCCGGCGCGTGGGACGCCCTGCGCTCCGGCGCGCGCGTGCTGTTCGCCGGCGACGCGCTGCTGCGCTCCTCCATGTTCATCAGCTTCGGCATCGTCATGATCATGGGCTCGTTCCAGGGCCTCGTGCTGCCCGTGCACTTCACAGCTGCGGGCACTCCCGAGCTGCTCGGCTACGTGCTGTCGGCCATGTCGGCCGGCATGCTGGCAAGCTCGCTCGGCTATGCCGCCCTCGCCTCCAAGCTGCGCCGCCGTACCTGGTTCGTGCTGTCGCTAGCGGGCATGGCCCTGGGCATTCTGGGGCTGGGGCTTCTGCCCTCCTTCCCTCTGCTCGCCTTCAGCGCCCTGCTTCTGGGGCTGGCGGCGGGCCCCCTGTCGGCCCTGCTCGGCTTCTTCATCTTTGACCGCATCCCCGCCGAGATGCGCGGCAGCGCCCTGGGCACCCAGAACTCGCTCACTCTGGCTGCGGCTCCCGTCGCCGTGTTCGCCACGTCCCTGGCCGTGGAGGCCTGGGGCGCGGGCGCGGCGGCCTTAGGGCTCGCCGCCTGCTGGTTCGCCGCCACCCTGTGGGCCCTCGGTTCCCGCAGCCTGAGAAGCCTCGACGAGGACGAGGAAGCTGTTGCGGCGACCTCATCACACATGCCAGCATCTTCCGCTTCCGCCGCGGCCGCACCCGCCTCGGCGCACACCCCGGCCGCCTCTGCGGCGGCCGCATCAACCTCGGCGCACGCCCCGGCTCCGGGCCCCTTCGCGCAACCGGCGCCCGAGATGCCGCGCCCGTGCAACACAGAGCTCTCCTGATGCAACTGGGACCGAGCGCCCTTGCGCTCGGCCCGCCCGCACGGCACACTGGCAGCACCGAACCGTTTTGCGCCGCTGCGCCGCCCGAGAGAGGAGCCCCGTGAAACTCACCGTGGAAGAGCACGCCGACGTGTCCGACATCGAGGTGGACATCCGCTGCGTAACCGTAGACCGGCGCGTGCAGGCGCTCGTGGCCGCCGCAAGTGCCCTGGACCGGCGGCTCGTGGGCACGCTCGACGGTGCCACAATCATCCTGGATGCCGCCGAGGTGCTCTACGCCGAGACGGTAGACGGCCGCACCTTCCTCTACGGGCCCGACCGTGTGCTGGAAAGCCCCCTGCGGCTGTACGAGCTGGAGGAGCAGCTGGCGGGCACGGAGTTCGTGCGCGCGTCGAAGTCGCTGCTCGTGAACTTCGACCACGTGCGCGCCCTGCGTCCCTACCTGAACGCGCGGCTGGAGCTCATCTTATCCAATGGCGAGTCCGTCATCGCCTCGCGCCAGTACGCACCCGCCGTCAAGGCGAAGATCGGCCTGTAACCGCACACCTGCAGCAGCTCACGTCGGCCCGCAGCAGCCCTTCCCGGCCGCACTGCGTCCCGCCCCGCACCCACTCATCCGAGGAAAGGAAGCCCCATGAACCGCATCCTGAAAAGCGCCCTCGTCCGCGCCTGCGTCACCTTCACCGCCGCCATGGCCCTGTGGTGTACCGCCGGCCTCATCTTCGCCGGCCCGGTCGAGGGCATCGTCATCACGCTCTCGCTTCTAGCGGCCTGCCTGGTACTCGTCGCGCTGCAGATCCTGTGGTTCACCGAAGTGGTGGTGAAGCGGGCGCCCTACCCCGCGCGCATCGCCGGCTTCGGCCTGACGGCACTGCCGGCACTGGCGGCCGCGGCGGCCCTCGGGGGATGGTTCCCCGCCGACAACGGCGGCGCCTGGATCACCTTCCTCGCCATCTACCTTATCACCCTTGCCGCCATCACCGTCGGCTACACCCTCTACTACCGCCGCACCGCCGGCAGCTTCGATGCCGCCCTCGCCCGCTACCGCGCCGAGCGCGGGCAGCAAGGATAGCGCAGAGCGAACGAGGCAGGCATCAGCGCAGAAGCGGGCTCGGTTCGTCCCGGTACAGCACCGTGAGAGCGTGCATGGCACGGGTGACGGCCACGTACAGCAGGTTGCGGTCGGCCTCGGTGGCGTACTGGCGGCCGTCCACATCAAGCAGTACCGCCTCATCGAATTCCAGGCTCTTCGCCAGGCGCACCGAGGCCACCACGAGCCCGCCCGGGTACACGGCAGTCTCGTCGGTGAGCAACGTCACCGACCGCCCACGGCCCAGCAGCTCGGCATAGCGGGCGGCCAGAAAATCCGACTTCGCGATGATACCGAGCGTGCGATGCTCGGATGCCTCCCACCGCGCGACCGCCTCCTCCACGGCCGCCAGCACGCCCGCCGTGTCGCCGCAGCGCACGAATCGCGGCGGCTCGCCGTGGCGCTGCACGGGCACGAGCCCGGCCACCGGCAGCACACGGGAGGCCAGCTCGGTAATCTCGCAGGTGGAACGGTAGCTCGTCATGAGGCGCACCACGCGGGCGCCCGGGTAATGGGCCGCCACCGTCTCGGGCGCCGCCACTGGCCGGCCGTCCACCAGCTGGTTCACGTCGCCCAGGATAGTCTTGTCGCAGCGGAACAGGCGGGCCACAGCCTCGTGGGCCACCGGCGGCAAGTCCTGCATCTCGTCGATGACCAGGTGCCGCACGGCAGCCGTGGCGGCAAACCCGTCGGGCCCGGCGAAGGTCGCGGCGCACAGCGCGAGGGGGAAAGCATCCTCCCATTCCACCACGCCCCTCGATGCCATCTTGAGAAGCGCGCTCTGCCCGGTGTCGGCCAAAAAGCGCCGATACAGCGCCAGCGGGTTCTTCGCCCGCATCATACGCAGCAGGCGCGAGCGCAGTTCGCGACGGGTCGGCATCGCATGGGCGTAGCGGCCGAAGGTCTTGCTATGGGCGAGCTCCAAGGCGTCGCCCGCTATAAGGTCGAGCCGCTCCTCGAAGGGCACGGGCGCGTAGGCTGCGAAGCGCTCGGCGAGCCAGCTGGCCTCGGCCACATCGCCGCCGACGGCCAAATCGTGCGGATCGAAGATCGACGGCGCCTTCCCCACATCGGCGACGGACGCCCCCTCGCCCGCCACTTTCTCCCCCAGCTGCTCGTCCAACCACGACGCGAGCTGCCGCGCGAACTCCTCGGTGCCCTTCACCCGGGCGCGCTCGGCGCGAGCCAGATCGGCCTCATCGGCAAACGAGCGCGGGGGCGCCACCTTCGCGATGCCCTCCAACAGCAAACTCGCCACATCGTGCAGGCTCCACTGACGCACCGGTTCCTCGCCGAGCTCCGGCAGCACACCCGAGATGTAGTCGGAGAACACCCGGCTCGGCGACAAGATGGCCACCGACTGCGAGGAGAGCCGCTCCTTCTGGCGGTACAGCAGATAGGCCACGCGATGCAGGGCGATGGAGGTCTTTCCCGATCCCGCCACGCCCTGGATGATGAGCGTGCCCGGCGCCTCATCGCGGATGACGGCGTTCTGCTCGTGTTGGATAGAGGCCACGATGTCGTGCATCTTCGCATCCGACGAACGGGAGAGCGCCTGGGCCAGCACCTCGTCGCGCACGCTGGAATTCGAGTCCAGCGCGTAGCGAAGCCGACCGTCCTCCACCGCTATCTGCCGCTTGAGCATCAGAGTGCCCTCACGCCGCCCACCCGGCGCGTCGAAGGCCGCCGGCCCGCACTCGAAGTCGTAGAACAACGCGGCCACGGGGCTGCGCCAGTCGGACACGAGGGCCCGGTTGTGCCAGGTGAACGCGAAGCGCCCGATGTAGGTGGCCTGGGGCCGATCCTCGGGAAGCGGCCTCTCGCCCGAAGCAGCTCCGCCGTCGGCGCCGCTCCCCTCGGCGAAATCGACACGGGCGAAGTAGGGCGACGCGAGAAGCTTCTCCAGGCGCCGATGGGACCGGTGGGCCAGAGCGGCCTGAGCGTCCATGCGATTCAGCTCGAAAGCCGACAAGTGCGCCTCTTCCGGTGCCAGCTCACCGCGGTCGGCCGCCAGCTGCGCACCGGCCTCCCGATGGCTCACCTCGGCACGCTCGGCCAGATCGCGGGCGCGCCCGACCGAGGCCCGCACTGCCGCAAGCACCTCTTCTAAATGGGAACGCTCCTCGTTCTCGATAGTTGTCGTTGGGTGATTGCCCGCCTGATCGCACGTCAGTTGCGCCTCCACGGCCTTCTCCTTCCTCTTCTGCGGCTCCATTGAAGCGAACGGCTCGGCCCGGTGGCCCCGTTCGGGAAACCTGAGAGGTCGGAGGCGCGAGAAACACCGACATCGAGGTGGGGCCGCTATCCTAGCGGCGAGCGCCCCAGCGCACCCCAGACGCCACACCGATCTTCACAAGATGCCCACAGGAGTCATTGCGCGAGTGGAAATCCGTTTTCTGGCTTGGAAATCACGACTTTGTTACCGAATCAGGCTAAATGACGCGGGCGACACGAAAGCGCCAGCGCGTTTCCCCAGATCACGCAAAATCAATACCGGCAGCAACCGTTGAATTGGTTCCAAAACCATGATTTCCAAGCCAAAATGCGCCATTCCGCCTTCCCGTTTCCCAACCCGCCGCCATCGATTCGCCAACAGAAGCGCGGCGCTCGCATCGGCACGCCTCCCATCAGCGTATACCGATACTCGTACAACCCTGCGCCCCGCCGCCGCGCCCACACGGCGCGCCCCCGGCGCAACCCCGGAACAGGAGGCCTTCCCATGGCATGCACCACCCTGCTCGTCGGCCGCAAGGCGACCAACGACGGCTCCACCATCGTCGCCCGCAACGAGGACGGCGAGGATTTCTCGTTCGACCCCAAGAAGATGATCGTCGTGATGCCGGACGACCAGCCGCGCACCTACACCGGCGTGGCCAGCCACCTCACCATCGAGCTGCCCGACAACCCGCTGCGCTACACCTGCACGCCCAACGCCGACCCGTCGAACGGCGTGTGGGCCGAGACCGGCATCAACGCCGCGAACGTGTCCATGTCGTCCACCGAGACCATCTCGGCCAACGCGCGCGTGCTCGGCGCCGATCCGCTCGTGGTGTACCAGCCGGCCCAGGGGAAGCCGGGCGATGCCGACTACCGCCCCGAGGTGCCCGGCGGCATCGGCGAGGAGAACCTGCCCACCATCACGCTGCCCTACATCAGAAGCGCCCGCGAGGGCGTTCAGCGCCTGGGCATGCTGGTGGAGAAGTACGGCACCTACGAGACCAACGGCGTGGCCTTCGGCGATGAGAACGACGTGTGGTACTGGGAGAACATCGGCGGCCACCATTGGATCGCGCGCCGCGTGCCCGACGACTGCTATGTGGTGCAGCCGAACCGCCAGGGCATCGACCACTTCGACCTGTCCGACGCGCTGGGAGACCAGCACGACTACATGTGCAGCGCCGATCTGGCCGAGTGGATCAAGGCCCACGACCTGCTCATGGACATGCCCGCTCACGAGGACGATGCCGGCGAGACCGTCTGCGGCCTGCCGCGCTACTTCAACGCGCGCATCGCGTTTTCCACCTACACCTGGCTCGACCAGCTCTACAACGCGCCGCGCAAGTGGTACCTGTGCCGCCGCCTGACCCCCTCCGACCCGCGCTTCCAGGGACCTGCCCCCGAGTTCGGCCCCGAAAGCCTCGACATTCCCTGGGCCATGCGCCCCGATAAGAAGCTGTCGGCATCGGATGTGAAGGACCTGCTCGCCACCACCTTCGACGGCACCGAGTACGACCCCTACGGCACCAAGGGCACGCCCGAGACGCGCCACCAGTACCGCTATGTCGGCATCGACCGCACCTCCGAGTGCTCGGTGCTGTGCATCCGCCCGAACGCGCCGGCGGCCGCCCGCGGCGTGCACTGGTTCGCTCCGGCGTCGGGCCCCTTCAACACCGCGGTGGCTCTGTACGCGAACGTGACCGAGCTGCCCGCCTACCTGGACACCCCCACCGAGGTGACCACCGACAGCCTCTACTGGAACAACCGCCTGGTAGCGGGTCTGGCCGACCCGCAGTTCTTCGAAAGCTACGAGGCCATCCAGGGCTACCGGCTGAACACCATGGCCCAGGGCTACCAGTCGCTGCACGAAACCGATGCCAAGCTCGCCCAGATGGCGAAGGAGGGCAAAGTCGATCTGGAGAACATGGAAGACGTCGGCGTGCAGGAGGTGCTGGCCGCCGCGAACCAGGCCCTCGTCGACTCGGTGCAGACCCAAACCCGGGCGCTTCTGGGCAGCGTGCTCGACCAGCGCACGGTGACCATGAAGAACGCCTTCAACATGAACGACCACTGATCGCGCGCGGCGGCCGCGCGCTCGCGAACCACCGCGAGGCTGTCGCGAGCCACCGCGAGGCCGCCGCAGCCGCAGCCGCAGCCGCAACTGCAGGTCTGCGACAGCCCGCACACGCCATCGCCTCGTTTACCGTTTGATGCCAAGGGGCTCGCGCCTTCGCGTGCGGGCCCCTCATCGTTTAGCATGAAGCTCACCATTTACGCGCCGTCAACGAGCAAAGGAGGAGCCATGGCCATGAACCCCGTGGTGCAGGCCGTCATCAAGGCCATCACCCTGGTACAGCCCGACGTGGCCTCGTCGTGGAACGCCCAGCGCAAGGTGGAGGATGCCGCCGGCAAGCTCACCATCGCCGATCCCCGCTGCCGTATCGACGAGATCACCGCTACCGCCGGCGACGGTTACCAGATTCCCCTACGCGTGTTCACCCCGCTCGACATCGACTTCTCCCTGAAAACGGGGCTGCACGTGAACGAGGACCACCGCGGCACCATCCTGTACCTGCACGGCGGGGGCTGGGCCAACGGCGATGTGGAATTCTACAGCGACGCCTGCATGAAAACGGCCCTGAAGCTGGAGCGCCGTGTCATCGCCGTGGACTACCGCCGCAGCCCCGAGTGCCGTTTCCCCGTGCCGCTGGAAGACTGCTACGAGGTGGCGCGCCAGCTGTTCGCCGGCGACCTTATCCCCGATGCCGACCCCGATCACATCGTGCTCATGGGCGACTCGGCCGGCGGTAACCTGACCGCCGGGGTGAGCCTGCTCGCCCGCGAGCGCGGCGATTTCGCGCCCCGCACCCAGATCCTGCTGTACCCGCTCACCTACAACGACCACAGCGAGACCACCCTGTTCGACTCGGTGCGCGACAACGGCGAGGACTACATCCTCACCCGCCAGGCCATCGTGGACTACATCGAGCTGTACCTGCGCACGCCCGACGACTTCCACGACTCCCGCTTCGCGCCGCTTATCGCCTCATCTCTGGCCGACATGCCGCGCACCCTCGTCATCACCGCCGAGTACGACCCGCTGCGCGACGAGGGCGAGGCCTTCGCGGCCCGGCTTGAGGCCGAGGGCAACGAGGTGGCCTGCTTCCGCATGTACAACGGCGTGCACGGCTACTTCCTGTACCCCTCGGTGCTCTCGCTCGTGCGCGACACCTACCGCCTTATCGCCCACTTCCTCGACGGCGAGACGCTTCCCACCTCCGGTGACCTGCCATGGCTGACGCTTCTTGGTACCGACTAGACAACGTCGGGAAGTTCTACGCCGCCCAGGCCGGCGGAAACACCCAGACCATCTTCCGCATCGCCGCCACCATGGCCGACGAGGTGGACGAGGCTGCCCTGCAGCGGGCGCTCGATGCGGCCGTGGCGCTATTCCCCGGCTTCAACGTGTGCCTGAGAAGCGGCCTGTTCTGGCACTACCTGGTGCCCGCGCCGAACGCCCCGCGCGCCGAGCCCGAGGTGCTGCCCGTCTGCTACAACCTGCACGCCGACCCTGCAAGCGTGCTCTTCCGCGTCACCTACCACGCCCGGCGCATCAACGTGGAGGTGTCCCACATCATCTCCGACGGGCGCGGCACGCTGGAGTTCGTAAAGGCGCTCCTGGCCGCCTACGTGACCGAACGCTACGGGGCGCCCGTGGCGCCGTCGGCCTATGCGGGCGACGAGGCGTCGAAGACCGAGGACAGCTTCTCGGCCCACTACGACCGCGCCGCCGCCGGCAGCGATACCGCGCCCAAGGTGTTCCGTCTCACGGGATGGAAGGATGCCGACGACCCCGTCTACCTGGAGCTGCACTACTCGGCCGCCGCCGTGCACGCCGCCGCGAAAGAGGCCGGCGCCACGGTGACGAGCTACCTCATCGCCGCGATCATCTGCGCCCTGCGCCGCGAGATGCCGGCTGCCGAGCGCGGGCGCGCCATCCACATGGACGTGCCCGTTGACCTGCGGTCGCTCTTCGGCTCCACCACCCTGCGCAACTTCTTCGGACTGGCCTACATCACCTACGTGCCGGGCAACGCCGACGAGCCTCTGGGCGCCATCGCCGCCCAGGTGCAAAAGCAGCTTTCCGCCGGCACCCAGCCAGCCGCCCTGAAGCGCCGCGTGATGCGCATGGTGAAGCTGGAGAGGAACCCGCTTGTGCGCGCGGTTCCCCTCATCGTGAAGGACGCGGCGCTGGAGTTCGCCGCCTGGCGCGCCAACCGCGAGGTGACATGCACCGTGTCGAGCCTGGGACGGGTGACGCTGGATGCGGCCGTGGCGCCCTACGTGGAGGGCATCAGCGCGCTCACGTCGCCGGCGGGGCTCAACTTCATCCTGTGCACCTGCGGCGACGACTTGTGCATCGGCATCTCCAGCCGCTTCGTGAGCCTGCGCGCCGCGCGCCATCTCGTGCGCGTGCTGGACGCCGAGGGGCTCTCCGGCTGGGCGGCCCTCAACAAGGACGATGCGCAGATAGACGCGGCGCTCAAGGAATCGGCGCTGGAGGACCGCTTAAGCGCCATCGGCGCCACCTGGCGCGACCACGCGGGCCGCGCCCCCGCCCGCGACCAGGGCCGCGTGGGGAAGCCAGAGGTGCGGCCATGAGGCACTGCGACCGCTGCAACCTGGATTATACGGGCGAGCTGACCCGCTGCGCCCTGTGCGGAGGCCCGCTTCACGGCGAGGCCGCGCCCTCGCCCTTCCCCGTGGCCACCTGGCACCGCTTCCGGCGCACGGTGCACCGCGCGCTCATTCTGGTGGCCCTGGCGGCCCTGGCCGCGGCGGCCATCGTGTGCGCCGCCTTCGGACTGCCGGGCCTGCTCATCGCGCTCGCAGCAGGCATCGCGGCCTTCATCGTCGCGAAGCTCCTGCTCACCCAGGGCCCCTTGGGCACCAAGCTCGCGAAGTTCTTCTCCATCCGCTGAGGAAGCGCCGGACAACCCCCTACGCCAGCAGCGCCGCCAAGACCCCTACCCGAGTCGCGCCGTCGAGCGCTCGCAGAGCTCGGCCACCAGCGGCAGCAGACGGCTTCCCAGCTCGTCAATACCCGGGAGCGCCCCGTTCTCGGCCAGCACCGCCTCAAGGGTCGCGGGCACCTTCCCCGCCAGAGCCGCTAGCCGCTCGGCCAGCACATCACCCGTCAAGCCGTGTTCTTCCAGCCCGTTGGCATCGGCGAACTTGCCCAGCCGCCGTGCGCTCAGACGGCCGACGCGATTCTCGCCGGCCACGCCCATAGCCAGCTTGATGTCGAAGGGCCGCTCGGCGTAGGGCAAAAGCGATGCCACGTCGTAGAGCGGGGCCAGGTAAGAGACGTCTCGTCCATGGAGCAGCGAGTAGTTCTTAGCATGGGCATCGGGCGCGCCAATAAGGTAGTTGAAGAACAGCATGTCCATGAACTGGGAGATGTTGGCCACCGCGGAGCCCGTTCGGCCGCACACCCCAACGATATCGCGGGCGCCAGGACCACCTTCCTCGGGATATTTGCGCTCGGGAAGCACACCCAGAACCTGGCAGAAATCCTCCTGGTGCAGCCGCCGCACCCGACCCGCATCATCGCGCACCCGATCGTAGCGCGTGGCAACGATGGCCGGCTCGTCTTCGAACACCAGGTAATCGACCCGCTCCGCCGGAATGCCGCACACCGCCGCCAACTTCAGGCACACGTACTCGTTGAGCGCGCTCAACTTCAAGTCCGAGATACCCGGTTTAAAGATATGGGTCGTGGCAGCCGCCCCCTCGCAGCTGTACCATCCGTCGCCTTCGCGACGCAGGGCGAACTTCGCTTGCTGACCGCCGAGGGACCAGCGCTCGTTATCGGTTTCCCACCGAGCAGCCCCATTGCCGCGACCCTGTTTGAGACGAAGAGCGACCTCGTGATCCGCCATCGCCACAAGCGTCTCCCGGCGCTCAAGCAGATCATCGACCGAATCCTCCCCGCAAAGCTGCACCGCACCGGGACAGTCGAGCCCAATATGGGAGAGCAGCGCAAACGGGTTGTCGGGAGAGACCTCATACTCATGTCCCAAGCTTCTCCTGACATCGTAGCTGTCGGGCAAAAGGCCGAACAGAAAGGGACGCACCACCTTGTCGCCGAATGCTGCACCATCAATCGGCATCGATAGGGAGAGCGGAACAGCATCGTAGCCGTTCTCATAAGAGAATGAGAGCGCGCCGTCATAGGCCTGCCGAATCGTTCCAGCCCGACGCCCCGCAATGAGCACAGCCAGATTATCCACGATGGCCACCTGCGCTTCCCCAAGAATCCACCGCCGACTGAAGGAGCATCTCGTACTCATCGTCCCGAACACGAGCAGACGAGGCGCTTTCGCCCTTCGG
Source organism: Adlercreutzia wanghongyangiae (assembly GCF_035989245.1). Taxonomy (NCBI): domain Bacteria; kingdom Bacillati; phylum Actinomycetota; class Coriobacteriia; order Eggerthellales; family Eggerthellaceae; genus Adlercreutzia; species Adlercreutzia wanghongyangiae. The sequence continues at coordinate 17,619 of NZ_JAYMFF010000017.1, forward strand.
TTGACCGGCACCCACCAGCTTTAACTCTAAGCCAAGGGGAGCCAACACGGCTTCCAGCTTCGTCAGGCCCACGCCTTGCGCCTCAGCCGCCTCAATCGAGCGCACAAGCCTCTCGGATACCCCCGCAATGCTCGCCAACTGCTTTTGCGTGAGACCCAATGAATCCCTGCGAGCCTGCACGCTTCGCCCGATCTCCTGGGAGAACTGGAGTTTTTCCATCACTCGCCCTTCGCATGTCGAAAAATAGGCACTGTTCCACCGAATACGAATCGGCAGAATATTGCCTATAGTATAGCGGAAATATTTTGCCGCTTTGCAGGCGGCAAAATATTTCCGCATCAAAGAAGAGGGTGGCCGCAGACCAGCGAGCATGCCGCCGCATACCCCTTTAGACACGCCGTCAGATAGCCCCTACCCCAGCAGCGCCACGGCAATGCCGGCGGCCACCAGCAGCGCGCACAGGGCCAGCGCTGCCCAGTCGCCGGCGCGCATCGGGTAGTCCTTGTAGCCGCTCTCGCGGGTGCGCAGGTTGAAGCCGCGCACCTCGGCGGCAATGGCGGCCGAGTTCGTCTTGCGCACCGAGCCCACCAGCAGCGGCACGCACAGCGGCACCATGAGGCGCACCTTCTTCACAAACGACCCGTCGAATTCCACGCCGCGGGCCGTCTGGGCCTCCATGATGCCGGCCATGTCGTTCATGAACACGGGAATGAAGTGCACCGTGCTCGTGAACGTGAAGGCGTACTTGTAGGGCACGTGCAGCTGCTTCACCACGGCGTTCGTCAGGTCGTTCATCTTGGTCACGTAGAACACCAGGAACAGCGGGATGGCCGCCGCCATGAGGCGCACCACCACGGTTGCAGCTGCCAGCAGGCTGCTGGTGCCGATATAGCCCCAGGGCAGCGGCACCAGCTGCGCGCCATGGGGCGTGGTGAGCAGGATGACCACCGCCAGGATGAGCGAGAACGCGAACACCGCCTTGCACAGCCCCGCCGTCTCGCGGCCCATGCCGCAGTACAGCGCCAGCCCCAGGGCCACACCCAGCATGGCCACAAGGAAGACCAGGTTGCTCGTCACGAAGCAGGCGACGGCGAACAGCACGGCGCCGATGAGCTTCGCGCAGGGGTTCATGCGGTGCAAAAGGCTGTCCCCCGGCACGTATTCCAGAAACTTCGCCATTAGCCGATCGCCTCCACTTCCACCGTCGTCGCCTCAACGCCGCGCGCCGCGGCCAGGGCCTGAACCATCTGGGGCACCGTGTTCGCCGCAGCCACGGCGCCCGGGCACCCCTCCTCGCGGCCGAGGATAAGCGACACCTCGGTCACCTGAGGCGGCAAGATGTGCGCCTCCTTCAGCACACGCCCGTCGCGCAGCACGTCGAAGGTGGCGCCGTCGGCCACCACGCGCCCGGCCGTCATGGCGATGACGCGGCGAGCGAAATCCCCCACCACCTCCATGTCGTGGCAAACCATGACGACCGTGGTGCCGCCATCGTTCAGCTCGCGGACGATGTCCATCACCTTCACGCACTCGCGGAAATCGAGGCCCGTGGTGGGCTCGTCCAAGATGATGGTGGGCGGTGCCAGCACGATGATGGAGGCGAGCGCCAAAAGCTGCCGCGTGCCGCGGTTCAGCAGGTAGGGCTCGGCTGCGGCGTCGAACCCGAAGCGCTCGATGATGGCATCTACCCGCGCCTCGGCCGCGGGACCCTGCTCGCCGAGCGCCTTGAAACCGAACAGCAGCTCCTCGCGCACGGTGTTGCAGCAGATTTGCCGGTCGGGGTTCTGGAAGAGAAAGCCGATGCGCCGGGCCAGCTCGCTCGTCTTCAGCGCCGTGGTGGGCACCCCGTCCACCAGCACCTCGCCCGCCGTGGGCTTCAGAAGCCCGTTGGCCAAGCGCATGGTGGTCGATTTCCCCGCGCCGTTGGTGCCCACGAAGGCCACGAAGTCGCCGTCGTTCACGGTGAAGCTCACATCGTTGAGCACCGCGAGCTCGCCGTCGTAGGATGCCGAGACGTTCTTGAACTCGATCATGCGAGCACCTCCTTGCACACGGCGGCCGCACCCGCCACGTTGCGCACCGCAGGCCCGGCGTACAGCCCCTGGGCCGCCAGAGCGTTCACGAGCGTGGTGGCCCGCGGCACGTTCACGCCCAGGGCCAGCAGCTCGTCGGAATGGGCCAGCACCGCATCGGGCGTATCGGCGAAGCGAATGCGGCCCCCATCCACGATGACGAGCATGTCGGCGTAGTCGGACAGAAGCGCGATCTTCTGCTCCACCACGATGACGGTGGTGCCGTGCTCGCGTGCGTAGCGGGAAAGCAGGTCGAACACCGCCACCGACGAGGCCGGATCCAGCTCGGCAGTGGGCTCGTCCAGCACGAGCACCTTGGGCCGCAGCGCGATCACCGAGGCCACAGCCACCTTCTGCTTCTGGCCGCCGGACAGGCTGTCAATGGTGCGGTCGCGCAGATCGGCGATGCCCATGGCGGCGAGCGCCTCGTCCACGCGTCCGGGAACCTCGTCCTTGGGCACCGCGAAGTTCTCCAGCCCGTAGAGGATCTCGTCTTCCACCACGGTGGACACCATCTGCGAGTCGATATCTTGGCACACGCTGCCCACCAGCCGCGACAGGTCGGTGAGCGACGTGTCCACGGTGTCGCGCCCCTCCACCGTCACCGAGCCGTAGAAGTCGCCCGGGTAGCAGTGCGGGATGATGCCGTTCACGGCGTAGGTGAGGGTGGACTTCCCGCTGCCGGCCGCCCCGGTGATGCCCACGAAGCACCCGTCGGGAATGGTCAGCGTGATGTCGCGCACCACAGGCTCGGCCCCTTCCCGGTACCGAAAGCTGAACTCATTGAACTCGATCATGATGACCTCTCTTGCTTGGAACTCTCCGGGGGAACCGTCTTAGCGCTTCAGCACCTTCTTCAGGGGCATGGCCAGCACCTGCACGAAGATGCAGTTGAACGTGGCGGTACCCAGCACGATGGCCACGTAGGCGGCCATGGCCACGGCGAAGTCGCCGCCGACGGACACCACGTTGATGTAGGTGGACAACGCCGCGAAGGTGAAGCCGGACACGCAGGTGGAGACGAAGGTGTTCACGAGCGGGTTCACGTCCAACTTGCCGATCTTCATGGGCACGCGGATGAGCAGGCCGCAGGCGAGCGCGCCCAGAAGCTCCGAGGGAATGTTCAGAAGCGGCGTGGCGTTCAGCATCGGAATCTGGCACACCAGGCCCGCGATAAGGCCGATGGCCAGCGACTGGGCCAGGTTCGGGCGGATGAGGATAATAGCCAAGCAGTAGGCGGCAATGACGAAGTTCGGCTTCATGCCGAAGGAGGCCAGCAGGCTGCCCACGGTCAGCTTCAACACGGCGCCGGCGGCCAGCAGCACGGCCACCAAAATGAGGTCCTGCACCCCCAAGCCCTTCTTCTCGGCAACGGCCACGGTGCGCTTGGCGCCGGCGGCAGCGGAGGCGGGAGCGGTCTCGGCGTCGGCGGTCATACGGAGTTCTGCCATGTCAATCAGTCCTTTCTCGGGCGACTTTTTCGCCCCTCGTGCTCGCCTTCTGCGAGCGTTTCCCATGTCAGCAATTGCCCCGTATCCGACGCCTTCGAGAGTTCCCGGCCGACCCCAACAAAAAAAGGGATCTGTCCTTCGCTTAAAGGACAGATCCCTCGATCTGCGGTGCCACCTTTAATTGATTCGCCAAGCGAACCCTCTCGTGAACGGGCCATCACCCGCTCTGCCTTTAACGCAGGCTCACGGTCCAGATACTCGGCCTCGCAGGAACAAACTGCGAATAAGCCTTTCCCCTTTCCCTCGGCGATCCATTTACCCTCTGGCGTTCTGCGGGAATCTCAGCTGCGCCCGCTCTCTGTGAGTGCCCGGATGGCTTGACTTTCGCCTCATCGGTTTAAGGTATATTCAATTGCTGGCGTGTACTTTAGCACAGAATCCAGACCGCGCAACCCCTCAATTCGGCGGCATGCCAACAAGCGGCCATCTCGACACCGCAGACCGCGTCGGCCCTTCATGCAACCTCATTCTGCTTTAGAAACGACGGGTAGCGTAGTTTTTGGATGCCATCTCCTTCTTGCGTTTTCTCGATGCAACACTCCGACCTGGGGTTTTCCAAAAACGCGTCAACCGCTGCCACCCGAACGACTACGCTACCCGTCGATTTGCAAGCAAAAGAGCCCCTTAGGCCTTTCGCTCCGCACCATCCTCCGAAAAACCGTCGCAGCGATATGCCCGCAAAGACCAGCCGCAGGCATAGAGCAGCCGATGCTGCACCCGGAAGTTCTTCGACTGTATCTGGAACCGGCGCCCCATCCTCTTGCACGACTGCTCCGCAACGCCGCGCATCTCATCGCTGTTCGACAGCTGCTTCAACGTAACGGTAATCACCTTGAACCCATCGGCTTCAAGCGCCAGTCGCTTAGACGCATCGCGCGAAATTTGATCCGGCGTAAGATGCTCCGAATTCGAGTCGTACTCGAGAGACAGACGCGAGGAGGCGTGCACGATATCGGGCACGAGCGTTTTGCGTCGGGCCAGGCGCTGGGCCTTCTTGCTCGGCGCGATTCGCCGGTTCAGCTCGAGTCCTGGGATACCATATCCCCCATAGCGCTGAGCCAGGCTCATTACCGTCCAGAGAAACGCCTCGGGGGGCGATGCGGCGTTTTCCGCTAGACACTTCACAGCACGCCGCGCCGCCTTCGCGCCACGAATTCCGGGATTGCGGCGAATAAACGCCTCTATACGCCTCGTTGTTGTAATTGGCGCTCTTTTCGCCAAACCGTTCGAGCAGGAAGAATCAATGACAAAGGTGCCGCAGAGCGCACTCCCGACCTTTATCAGCTCATGAAACGGGAGATCGCAGGCAAGTTGGACAAAGCACAGCTCCGGACAAGCGACGAATACGCCATCGGCAATGCGTAGGAACGGCTTTTCCTTGAAGGCAAAGTGAGACGCATGGGCCACCGCATCGGGAATGGGGCTCTTCGATTTCCTGGGCACCAACACGTGCACCGGCACAGGTAAAAACGGGCATATCTGCAACAAGTAGTCAATTGATTTGCGCGACGGCTCGCACGAAACAAGCGCGCTCGAGCCCACAGCGCACGACGAGGAGGGCCGAGCATGCACGCCGAGCCAATACGAAAAAGCTGATATGCCGTAAAGGAACAATCGCATGAGCGCAGTGTAGCAAGCGCCAAGGGCGGCATCCCGGGCATGCGCGCATCTTCATCAATGCTTCTCTGCGATATGTTGTCTGATCATATATGAGCGACCAGCGTGTATTCCGGAAAGGACAGGTCGCCCGCTTCATTCGGAAAGAGTCGGCAGCCCCCAACCCGAGAGCCGCAGAAATCAACGGCGGGAACGCGGTGTGCGGCAGCGCACGGGGCGCGCGTCACGGTGTGCGCAACCGGCAATGCCCTTTTTGCTTGCAAATCAACGGGTAGCGCACCTTGCTCGGACATCATCAGCCGATATGTTTTCGAAAACACCAGGTCACAGCATCGCGCCGGGAAAGCGCAGGGAAGGGGCGGCGTCCAAAAACTACGCTACCCGTCGATTTGCAAGCAATCCAGGGCATGGCAGCGAGATGAGTCCCCGTGGCGTGGCGTGGTGAGGCGTGGTGAGGCGTGGTGAGGCGGTGCGGAACGTCGCCGCCGTCCGGACACGAAGGCGTCCGAACGCGAAAGGCGTCCGGACACGAAGGCGGGCCGAATACGAAAAGCGGCCGCCCCTCCCGTCGGAAGAGCGGCCACCTTCGTTGAGTCCCGCGCTGCCAAAACGCGCGCTACACGATCTTCTTCCCTAGCACGGCGGCAAGCTCGCGCAGCTCGGCCACGAGCTCGCGGAACTGGGCCGGGGTCAGCTGCTGGGGGCCGTCGGACAGGGCCACCGGCGGGTTCGGGTGCACCTCGATCATGAGCGAGTCGGCGCCGGCAGCGATGGCCGCCTTCGCCAGCGAGGGCACCAGGTCGCGCTGGCCGGCCGGATGCGACACGTCGATGCACACCGGGTACAGCGACTGCTTGTGGATCACCGGCACCGCAGCGATGTCCAGCGTGAAGCGGGTGGCCGTCTCGAAGGTGCGGATGCCGCGCTCGCACAGCACCACGTTGGTGTTGCCGTGATCGGTGATGTAATCGGTGGCAGCCAGCCACTCGGCGATGGTGCCCGCGAAGCCGCGCTTGTACAGCACCATCTGGTGGCTATCGGCGGTCACCTCGCCGATCTTCTTCAGCAGGCTGAAGTTCTGGAAGTTGCGGGCGCCCACCTGCAGGCCGTCCACATAGTCGGCCACCAGCTGGCAGTGGGCCGAGTCCATCACCTCGGTGAGCGTCTTCAGGCCGTAGGTGTCGCCGGCGCTCTTCATGATCTTGAGCGCCTCCTCGCCGAGGCCCTGGAAGGAGTGCGGGTTGGTGCGCGGCTTGAACGCGCCGCCGCGGATCCAGGTAAGACCCAGGTCGGCGATGCACTCGGCCACCTCGTTGAACTGCTCGGCGGACTCCACCGAGCAGGGCCCGGCGTAGATGGTGATCTCGTCCGTGCGCTGGCCGAGATCAGGGATGGGGGCAAGTTTCACTTCGCTCATACGGACGGCGTCTCCTTACTTACTCGAAGGATGGTCTCGTAAATGGCGCGAAGGTACTCGTTGTAGAGCGGACCTTCGTTGTAGGAGGCGATCTTCGCGAAGATCTCCTCCTCTCGGCGGGCATCGTAGAGGCCCATATGGGCATCGGGCTTCAGCCCGCGAATGACCAGAGAATGGCTGGCGCGCTTGTTCAGAAGCGCCACGAGCTGACGATCGATCTCGTCGATCTTCTCGCGATGCTTCTCGATCTCCGCCAGGGCGCTGGTTTCGTCTGACATCGCAATTCCTTTCCTGTACCAAAAGCTTGAACGAGCATGGCGAGCCTGACGCAACAGAGCCGCCCTCGCGTGAGGCCATAATAGCAAAGACCCCCGCACGAGCAGGGGTCGTTGGGAAAATGGGTCATAGAAGCCCGCGATGAGGGGCCATCGGCAAAAGCGAAGGGGAAATTCCGCCCGAACAGCCGCCCTAGTGCGAGTGCACCATAGAATCGCCGCGATTCTCGGAATCGCGCTGGTACCACTCGATGAACAGGTCCACCGCACCGTTCGCGATGAACGCACCGCCGAGCACCAGCACAAAGGTCATGGAAGCGCCCCAAGGGTTCACCACGATAAGCACGCCGCCGACGCCCACGACGACAGCCGCCACCAGCACCGCGATCCAGATGCTGCTGCCGAAGTTGCGCAGAGCGAAGGCACGCACCACATTCACGATAGCGCACAGGATGAGCACCACACCGAGCACCACCGAGAAGAACCCGGCGATCACCTTGGGAAACACGAAGGCGATAAGGGCGATGATGAGATAGAAGGCCGCGCTCATGAGCGTGCCCGGATTGCGGTAGCGCACACTTCTCTGGCGGAAGTACGACGCGACGCCCGCCACGCCCATGAGGGCCAGCGCCACGCCGAACAGCATGATAATGCCCTGGATGGTAATGGATGGATAAATCATGAGGAACAGGCCGAACGCAATGCACAGCACCGCCTGCACCAAGTTGTTCGACCGCACAACGTCCAGAAACTTCTCCATGTTCGCTCCTATCGCCCGACGCCGCAGCGTCCTCGCTCCTCGCCGATGCTGTTGCAGCCGCCGCCCTCCCCTGCGCCAGCGGGCATCGGTTCCTCTTATTGGCAATATGTTAAAGCGACCGCATAAAACGGCGGGTCTTAAGGTCAGCGCTGAAAGCAATCAGTTAAAGAAGCCCGCATGCCGTCATCAACCCGTCAATAAAACCACCATCGCGAAAAGATGTCGTTTCCATTCTGTCAACAACGACTTTAGAACCGCGTCGCTTCCAATTCCAAGCCTAACTCATCGCAGTATGCGTGACAGCCCTGAAGCAACTTAGGGAAGTCCTCTTCCACCACATCCCAAACAATATCGGCGTCCACATCGCCGTAGGCGCGGGCAAGCCGATTGCGAACGCCCTTGATGGACCGACGCTCAAAATCGTAGTACGCGAGAGCTTCGTCGCTGAGCGAGCCAGCCTCCTTGGTAATACGGAGCACGCGGTTCATGATGGCCTCCGAGAAAAGACGGTCTGCATCCGTGACGGGCCCCTTGAAGCGCTCCTCGGTAATGCCCAAACGCTCGATCTGCCCCTGAGTCTCTGTAATGAGATCGAATATCTCCTGAACACGGGCGAGATCGGTAGCCTTAGCACTCATAGACCAGCACCTTCTCCCGCTCGATGGCATCGGCAAGGTTGGGGTTCTTTATCTGCCTGGCCGTCACCACATCGACAGCGCGGCCGCAAACGCGCTCGAGATGCTTTTGGAACTGGGACACCTCGAACAAGGTGAATGGCGCAGTCTTGTCGTATTCAAGGCGGACGTCCACATCGCTTTCGGCGGCAAAGTCTCCGCGTGCGAACGAGCCGAACACGTAGCCCTTCGTGATAGCGGCGAAGCGGGCACACTCAGCGGCAACGGCGTCGAGCACATGCGCCCTTTCGATCTCGCGGGCCTCGAGCGCCGGACCAGAACCAGGCGCGCGATCCTCCTTCACGACCTGAGACGCCTTTGCATCTTCGAACTGAACAACACGAGGGCACGCGGCGGCGTAGCGCTTGACCAGCGCCTCGCCCTCGTAGCCTTCGGCGATAAGTCGGCGCAACACATCGAGGGATATCCCCTCATCCTCCACCTTCAGCGGCTTGATGAGCAGTCCCTCGTCGGTCTGCTCAATGAGGGCGTACTCGGTGAACCCCATATCTTTGTAGGCCTTCGCAGGAATAGTGATCTGCCGCTTGCTGGACACCTTGATCCGCTGCGGCGCCATACGAGCCGTCTCCGCCATGCGAGCCACCTCCGCCATACTCCCCTCCAAACCAAGCGCTTGGAACCAAGCCTCCAAGCAAATATAGCACAAGGCAACTCGTTCAATCGCATGTAACAGAAACCAAGTGTCTCCATCCATGAAAAGGACCCTTCGCAGAGGGAGGGGGCGAAGGGTCCATACGCTTAATCGGCACAAGCCGAGAAGCTACTTGAGGTAGTACACCGAGGGATTAGTTCCCTGCTCGGGAAGCAACTGCTCCCAATCGCGCTCGGCAATAAGTTTGGAAACCTCGGATTCGGGGTCATCCAGATCGCCAAAGAAGCGGGCGTATCCCACGCATGCCTGCACACACATGGGCTTCTCGCCACGCGCAACCAAATTCGCGCACATGGTGCACTTCTCCACCGTGTTCGCCACATGCTGCGGCGCGTCCGCGAAACCTACAGCGAATTCCATGGCATACTTCGGCTCACCGTCGTTGTACACACGCACCTCATAAGGGCAAGCCTGCATACACGTTTTGCACCCGATGCAAGTTTCCACGTCCACGGTCACAATGCCCGTTTCCTCATCCTTCATGGTGGCACCCGTGGGACAAACCTCAAGACACGGCGCGTCGGCACAATGCTGACACGCCACCGGATAGTGCTGGAGTGTGCAATTCGGATACTCGCCGGCCATGCTATCCATGGTTTGGCCGCCGTTAGTTTTCACGACATTCCACCAATTACCCAGTGGCAAGTTGTTCGCAAGTCGGCATGAAGTTGCGCAAGTGTGGCAGCCCATGCATTTTTTAAGATCAATCACCATTCCGTAACGCATGATGCCCTCCTACTGAACCTTTTCCATCTCGCACAAGCAATCGAAGTAGTTGCTCCCCTCGTAACGGGGCCATGTTTCAATCGAGGTAAGGTCGCTGTAGTGACCCTCGATGAAAGCGTCTTTCTCCCAGCCATGGTCGATGACGATAACGCCCGGACGACACCCGTTGTTGATGACAGCCTTAAGCACCACATAACCGCGGTCATTGAAGAGACGCACCGTGTCGCCCTCGGCAATACCGCGTGCCTCGGCATCCTTGGGACTCAGTTTCACAAAGGGCTCCGGATCAAGTTCTTGAAGCGAGGAAACATGATTGAACATCGTGTGGGTCTTGAACTTGCATCGCTCACTAATGAATATCAGCGGATACTGCGAGAACTTCTCGTTCTCGTGCCACGCCTCCAGCGGCGGCTCCCAGAACCAGCAGGATTCTTTGCGCTGGTCGAACTCCTGACCAGCATTCGCCATAGGCAAAATGCCCTCATGATAGAACTCAAGCCTCCCCGTCGCCGTGAGCGGGAACTCGTTCACTCCGACCACCACCGGCTCTTCCGGGTACGAGAATACCGCATGCTCTTCCTTGAGTCGTTCCCAAGTCACGCCCGCAGCTGTCGCGACATCATTGGAAACGCAACCCTCCAGATACTCGTCGAGCGTAAGGGTGAAGCGATCCTCAAACCCCATAGCTTTCCCCAGAAGCGTGACGATATCGAAATCGGGCTTTGCCTCGAAAGAGGGCTCCACGGCCTTTTCCGTCAGTTTTAGGAACAGACTCTGACCGGCAATCATATCCGAGCGTTCGAACAGGAATGCCACGGGAAGAACGTAATCAGCATAAGTCGCCGACTCTGACATGAAGATATCGGCCACAACCACAAGCTCCATGGCCTCGAAGGCCGAAACCCAACGCTGACGCTCGGGCAAATTGCCAATAGGATTTCCGTTATAAACGTACAGGCCCTTAATGTCGGCCTTGATGTCGCCGCACTCTCCCGTTTCAACCAACTGCGGGAAATGGGAGGAATAGACTGTCGGACCGGGCATAACATCGGTCAGGTCTGCGGTCGGCAAATTCAGGTTGCCCACCGCCGTCGGAGCGCTGAAATCGGCCACGGTGATGCCGGCACCGTGCTTGCACTCCTGCCCAGTGATATCAAGCAGCGCGAACATTCCCTCATAGGCCGTCTGCCCGTTGGCGTAATGATCGAGGCCGAACCCTGTAAAAATCATGGATAGACCCGATGTGTAAATCGCCGCCAGCTCCTCAATAGTGGCAACGGGTATGTCGGTGTACTCGGATATCGTCTCGAGATCCCACTCGTTGATGCGGTCGATAAGCACCTGCGCCGCTGGCTTGACGGCAATCCCGTTCACCTCGAACGCACCCTCCACCTCCGGATCCTGCGCTTCATCGAAGGGAATCGCGTTGCTGCCCTCGTAGACGAGAATGCGGTCGTCCTCACTTCCCGCCTCAGCACCACCGAGATCGCTCAAGCGCAGGTACAAGCCATCCGACTCTTTCACGAGAAACGGACCCACCGTGTTTGTCTGTAGATTCTTCTTATCCATGAAGCCGTCGCGCATGGCAATTTGAGCCATACCGGCAGCAAGCAGACCATCGGTTCCTGGACGAATGGGCACAAACATATCAGCCTTTGAAGCCGCTGTCGTGAAGATAGGATCAATGACGATGATCTTCGCACCCTTTTCCTTGGCCTCGGCGACAAGATGGTAGTCGACAATCATCGACTCGGTAGGATTGGCCCCCCAAATGAAAATGTTGTCGGAATTGAGCATATCCCGATACTCGTTCTGACTATTGGTGAGCTGAACGAAACCCATACGTGTCCAGTTGGACATCATGCCGGTCATATCGTAGGTGGATGAACAGCTCGTAGCACCCATTAGCGCAGCGAGGCGCCCCGTGTAGAATACGGAGTTGTTGCTATTTCCCGAACCGCCGATAAAAGCAATGGACTCGCGACCGTACTTCTGCTGCAGCTCGTTCCACTTCGCCGTGATTTCGGCAACGGCCTCATCCCAGCTGATGCGTTCCCACTCCCCCTCGCCGCGTTTGGTGCCCTCGACACGGCGCATGGGGTATTTGATTCGGTGATCCGAATACATACGCTCGATGTTGGTATAGCCCTTGACGCAGATTTCCTGATAAGGGTTTTTCGAGCCATCTGGCAATGTCAGATCGGGCTTCGTGATATTCACAATCTTACCCTCGCGAACATGAACCCAGAAGGGGCAGCCGCACGACGAGCAATTACCCATGCAGCTTTGGAAGTACTTCTCTCCCTCCTCCCCCGTTTGCGCCAATTCATCCCGGGTCGATTCGTCAACCTGCGAAGCACATGCCGTCAAACTGCCAGCGGCAACCGCGCTCGCGCCGAGCGCCGTCGTTGCCAGAAAGCTGCGGCGAGTGAGTCCGCCCGTGGAGCGTTCTGCTTCGGACATCTCTCCTCCTTCATTCCCGGGGACCTCGCCTTTGCGAGCGGCGCCGTCTCTCCTCAGCACGGCGGCCTTATCAGTCCCCTCAAACTGGTATTCCCGAGAATTGGCCAAATTCCTCTGGCGGCACTATAGCAAATTGTCCTATGACAATGCAAGGATTATCATAGGACAATTTTCAGAACAGGTTATCTATTTTGAGGATATTCGATTGACTACTTCACTTGCCTTTGATGCACTACCCCGTAGAGCGCCACCGTGTCGTCTTCCTCGTTGTACTCATATACCAGCAGAAAAGGCTTGAGATCAAGAGTCAGACATCTACTACCAAATTCGCTCTGAAGCCAAGGGCGATTCAAGGTCGATCCAACGGTGGGCACTTGCTCAACAAGGGTGACCAGATCTTCAAGACGCTTCTGGAGCCGCGCAGACGTAACCTGCCGAACGCTTCTAATGTATCGATCAGTGACTCGCAGCTCAGTCATTTACGCCCCAAGCCTCCCGCATTCGAGCAATGGCGCTCTCCGCCCCCACCGTGTAACGCCCTGCTGCTATATCTTCCCGACCTTCCTCTATGGTCGCACGTAGCTCCCTTTCGAAAAGAGCAGCCTCAATAGCCTTAGCCTTCTCGAGGGCAAGCACCTCTTCAGAGCAAAATACATAAGCAGCATTGCCGTTCTCGGTAATGTGGACCACTTCTTCAGCAGCCCTGTCTTTAATTTCTCTTTGCTTGGTTTTCAAGGCGGCAAAGGAGTAGATAGGGGTAGTCCTCGGCTCCTCATAGGCAGGAACTGGCATTGCAATCTCCTTTTACATACTTGGTTAGATACCTTTATAGTACCCAAAATAGATACCTTACTCAATATCAAATTCAGTTCAATAGATCAACGGATTCTGATTTGCGCCTCTGCCGCTTCTTCGGTCTCACCGATGGCTACTGGCTTCGCGCCCAGGAAGCCTACGACCTGGAAATCGCCAGGCGCAAACTCGCTCCCGAGCTCAAACGCATCCACCCCTACAGCCAGGCTGCCTGCCTGTAGAAATCTAGCTCTCCGCAGCTAGCCCTTGAACAGGTCGCCTACGCCCTCGTTGAAGCCCTCGGCGAAGGCGCTGGGGATGACGACGGTGCCCTTGCCCTCGCGCAGCGACTCGTTCAAAAGGTGCATGGTGCGCAGGCGCGCCACGGCCTCGTGATCGCCGATGAGCCCCTCCATCTCGTCCAGTATCTCGTAGATGTCGTGCTCGGCCTCCATGAGGATGATGCGGGCCTTCTTGCGCTGCTCGGCCTGGGCCTCCAGGCTCATGGCCTCCTGCAGCTCCTTGGGCAGTAGGATGTCGCGCACTTCCACCGAAAGGATAGTCACGCCCCACGGCGCCACCTTCTCCTCCAGCACGCGCTTGAGCTCCCGGTCCAGCTGCTCGCGGCGGATGGCCACCTCCGCGGCGCTCGCCCGACCGATGGCGTCGCGCAGGGCCGTCTGGGCGGCCATCTCCACCGCGCGGGTGAAGTCGCCCACCTCGGTGCAGGCCGCGGCGGCATCCCACACGTGCCAGAACAGCACCGCGTCCACGTTCATGGGAACGAGGTCGGCCGTGAGCGTCTCCTCGGCGTAGAAGGTGGTCACCCGCGTGCGCGTGTCCACCCGCATGGTATTCGACTCGATAACGGGAATAGTCCAGAACAGCCCCGGCCCCGATACGCGGCTGAAGCGCCCGAGGCGCAGCACCACCACGCGCTCCCACTGCTGGGCGATGTGGCAGCAGCCGATGGCGAGCAACGCGGCCACCGCGGCCACAACGACCACCCCCAGCGTGACACGGCCGCCAACGAGCAGCCCCGCGCCGAGCACCGCGGCCAGCACCACGGCGAACAACACCGCCGAGAACAGCAGCACGCCCGACGACGAGGCGCGCTCCCCCACCACTTCCGTGGACACCTCGGGCGCCACGCGGAAGCGGCGCGCGTCGGAGGATTTCTCTTTGCGGGTCATGGAAACTCCTTCAGGTCGGGGCATTTAAAACAAACTCGGGTATTCGACGAGCCTGGGGCGCAACGCTTGCAGGCGGCTTTTGCAGGCCGCTCTCAGGCCCCCTTCTCAGCGCGTTCCGCCGGCTTCTCGAAATCGATGATACGCGCCGACACTTCGCCGCGCTCGCGGGCCTCATCGTACTTCAGGCGCTTGATCTTGCGGCTCATGGCGCGTTCAATATCGTCGAGCTCCATTCCCAGTTCGCGGCACGACGCGATGCACTCGCCGAGCACCGCGTCGGCCTCGCCGTCGCCCTCGGTGCCCATCTTCGCGCCCAAGTCGGTCACGAACACGCCGCGCCCGCGGGTCGATTCCAGATACCCGTCGGACACCAGGCTCAGATAGGCCTTGTTCACCGTGTTGTAGTTGATGGAAATCTCCGAGGCCAGCCCGCGCACCGTGGGCAGCTTATCGCCTGGAGCGAAGGTGCCGTCGTTGATGAGGAAGGCGATGCGGTTGCGCAGCTGCACCCACAGGGGCAGGTCGCTCGCAGGGTCAACTTCGAAGGGAAACATGGGAAACCTTTCTAATCGCAAGAACTACAGGAAAGCCGCAACCGTGGGCAAAACCGCCGCGGCCACCACAGCGGCACGCAGGCAGACGCCTCCGACGAGAACGCAGAACGCAGAACCCAGCAGCGCGGAACGGAACGAGAGAGCGCCAAGGGTGCACGATCGTCCCCCAGCCACACCGCGCATCATAACCACGTCCGCGACAAAGGGGACGGCGAGCCCCACCCCCACAAGGCCGAGCCAGAACAGAGGCGCGCAGGAGCCCTCCAGAAGCAGGTGAGCCGAAGCCAGAGCCGCCTGATCGGTGGCCGTGAGCGCTCCCGCAGACAAGCCGGCACCGGCACCAGCCCACACAGAGGCAAGCCAAGCCGCCAGTACCGCAGCCTCCGCGACGATGAGCAGCCCATCAACGCGAATGAGAACGCGCAAGGTGGCGCGGAAAGCCGTTGCCGCCCTGCCGAACGAGGCGCTCATCTGCACTAAGGCGACGCCGCAGGACAAGCTGGAAACCACGAACAGCGGCGGCAGCCAAGGGCTATGCCACAGCGGCACCGAAGCCATGTCTGCGAGCAACAGCCCGGTGTACGCGGCGGTTATTACAGCGGCCGCCAGGAGCAAACCGCATAGCGCGCGCAAATACAACAGAGAAGCCGGCACCAGCCCGCGCCATGCCAGCACCAGCACCCCCGCCAGCAGCAGACAGCCGCAAAGCGCCCACGCGCCGACCGCCAGATAGCTCGTCGGTCCCGCGGCCGCCAAAAGCAGCAGACGGTCGGGGCGGCCCACATCCGCCATCAGGCAGATCATCCCCAGCACCAGGGCGCCGATGGCCCAAATCAGCGCCGTCCCGAAAAACTCCCCGTACAACCGGCCGTCGTCGTCGCGGAAACGCACCGCCACAGCGCGACGCATCTCCTCGCCGTCGGCCGCCAGACCGAGCACCGCTGTCACCGCGCAGGTGCCGGCGCCCGTGCCGCCGAGGAACAGATAGGCCACCACCAGCTCGCTGAACATGGCCTTCCCCCTCTTCGGCGCTTCCAGTACCCGCAGGCCGCCCCGCAACAATCGGGCAAGAAACGCGACCCACGCATACGATCTCAATACTACGAGGAGAAGATTATCATAAGACAATCTTCGCGGCGCTTGGCATTTCCGTGCTTTGCAGGAAGAATCTTCGTTTTTGTCGCTGAAATTGCGTTTGTTAGCATCTCGACTTCTTGAAGGTGCCCTTGGAGCGCATTTTCCGCAAAAAGATGCCGCATATATCGCATATATGGGAGGCGCGAACAACCACCCATGCTAACAAACGTCATTTTCGAAACAAAGAATCCCCTTCACTCGGCAAAGCGAAGGATATGCCACGTCTCTCTCGGCAAAGCGAAGGGTACGCCACGTCTCTCGCGGCAGAGGGAGGGCGCGCCACGTTTCTCCCGGCAGAGCGACAGGCGCGCCGCATCTTGGTCGACGGGACGGGGCCCTGCATCTTGGCTGACGGAAGAAATCGCCCTACAGCAGCACCTTCACGCCAAAGTAGGCCAGCACCACGATGCCCACAATGATGCGGTACACGCCGAAGGCCGTGAAGTCATTCTTCTTGATGTAGCCCATGAGGAACTTGATGGAAATGACCGACACCACAAACGCCGTCACGATGCCCACCGCCAGCACGGCAATCTCGGTGGCCGTCATGGCCAGACCCACGGCCAAAATGTACTTGATGAGCTTCAGCACGCCCCAGCCGAACATAACGGGAATGGCCAGGAAGAACGTGAACTCGGCCGCCGCCGTGCGCGAGCAGCCGCACAGCATGCCACCGATAATGGTAGAGCCCGAGCGGCTCGTGCCCGGGATGATGGCGAGCATCTGGAAGCAGCCGATCTTCAACGCCGTTTTCCAATCGATCTCGTCCACGGTGCGCACGCGGAACAGGGCCATCTCGGCATCGTCGCCGTCGTCGCCCGGGCCTACCTGCGCCGGCCGCGCATGGGCTCCGCGGGGCTCGCGCGAGGCGAGATAGGCCGCCTCGCGTCGGCGGTTGCGGCGCTCCAGCAGGATGAACACCACGCCGTACACGATAAGGGCCACGGCCACCGTCCAGGCGTTGTAGAAGTACTCGTTGAAGAAGTCGTCCAAGGTAAGGCCGATGGCCGCCGCCGGAATGCAGCCGATGGCCACCATGCCCCACAGCCGCCAGGTGCCGCGCTTCTCGGGCGCGGTCTTTTTCGGCGAGAAGGGGTTCAGCTTGTGGAAGTACAGAATGAGCACCGCCATGATGGCGCCCAGCTGGATGACCACCAAAAACAGCTCCAGAAACTCCGCTGACACGTTCAGCTTCACGAACTCGTCCACCAAGATCATGTGGCCCGTGGAGGAAATGGGCAGCCATTCGGTGATGCCCTCCACAATGCCGATGAACAGGGCCTTCAGAATCTCAATGAGCATATCCATGGTTCGCGATACCTTACGTCGTCTGCGGAAATTCCCGCCGCTGCCGTCGGACGCATGCCGAAGCATCGCGGTGGGCAGGGCAACGCAGAATCCTACCATGGGCACGCGGCGCGCCCCTCACTTACCGAGAAAGTCCACGGTTCCAAAACCGAACGATGCTCTGCGTTGAATTTTAAGTTCATCCGTACACCACCTTCTTTTCTCAAGACTCAGCTGGACACGTTCGGCTGAGTTCG